>NZ_QUWR01000069.1:0-972 GCF_003419885.1 Acinetobacter sp. SWAC5 | reverse complement strand
CTTAGATTAGCATTTGAAGTGCAACACCATGTTGTTGCCATAATACCTGACTCGGACTTTTAAAGCCGAGTCTTTTTCTTGGCCGATGATTCAAGCGTTGAGTGATTTCTGAAATATATTCATCCGTATAGTCATTTAAATCACTGCCTTTTCTAATATATTGCCTGATTAAACCATTGGTATTTTCATTTGTACCACGTTGCCAAGCACTGTAAGGATCAGCGAAATACCACTCTATCCCTAATTCTCTAGCAGCATGCTCATGCAAGCTGAACTCCTTGCCATTATCTGCTGTCATTGTTTTTAGCTGATCTTTAACTGGATTCAATAAGCTGATTGTGGCTTGGCAAACTTCCTCTGCCTTGCGTGAACTACACTTTTTCAGCCAAAGATAACCCGTCTTCCTGTCTACAATCGAGACCAATGATTGCTGATGGTTCTTGCCTACAATCGTATCTATTTCCAGATCACCAAAGCGAGTCCGAAGCTCTATCTCTATAGGTCGATAATGAATGCTTTTACGATTGATCAGCTGACCACGGGTTTCAGGAGAGCCATATTTTCTCTTTCTTTGATTTCTGAAACGCAGGTTGTGAAAGAGTGTCCCACCCTTGCTTTTATCCTGTTGTATGAAGCGGTAGATGGAATGCAGACTAACTGAAACATGAGAAGCGATTTGCTCGGGACTCCATTGAATATCAAGATAAGAGATGACACGCATCCAAAGCTCATTAGGAATTGTTTTAGGGTTTGAACAATGCCGTCGTCGAGCCAATTTATGGGCATGTTGAGCGAAATAGCCATTTCTCGCTTTATTACGCAGAATTTCCCTAGAAATTGTTGAGGGAGAGCGATTTAAACGCAAAGCGATATAACGTTTGGAAAAACCTTCACGTAACAAGGTATAAATCTGATATCTTTCTTCTTGAGTAAGATGAGTATAGTTCATGATGCAACTTTGACTTTGGTCGG
>NZ_QUWR01000068.1:0-992 GCF_003419885.1 Acinetobacter sp. SWAC5 | reverse complement strand
TTCTAGGACGAGTATTCAGTGACATGGCAACTTGATTTAAATAATGCTGATCTGCCTGATTTAAATCAATCCCTTTAGGTAAATATTGCCTAATTAAACCATTCATATTTTCGCATGTGCCTTTTTGCCAGGGTGAATGTGGGTCACAGAAATATACATCTATGCCTAAATCTTCTTCGAGTATTTTATGTTCTGACATCTCACGTCCACGGTCATAGGTCAACGTTTTACGCAGTTCTGCAGGTAAATATTTCAGAGCTTCAGTTAAAGCCTTGCGCACTGATTCTGCCTTTGCATCAGGTAATGTTGCCAAGATACAGAGCCGTGTATTTCGTTCAATAAGTGTTGCTATCGAACTTTTATTGTCTTTACCTTTAATTAAATCAGCTTCCCAATGACCCGGTATTTTTCTTTCTTGAACTTCGGCTGGGCGCTCATGAATAGTTTTAATATCCTGTAATATAGAATCTTTTTTAGGTTCACCGTTAGCTTTTCGCTTTTTATTTTCATGACGTAGACAGGATAATAAGTCTTTTTTCAACTCACCCTTGGGTAATGCTCGTATCGTTGAATAAATCGTTGTATGGCTTACATTCATTGTTTGATCCAAATCAGGAAATGTCTTTAAACGCTTTGCTATTTGCTGAGGAGACCATAAACAACGGATCGCTTCAACAATAAATTTCCAGAGGATTGAATCGATTTTGAGTTTTCTGTGACCACGTCTACGTCTAGCAAAAGTGTTATCAGAAGCATATTGAGCTTGATAAACGTCATTGATGCTATTTCTTTTAAGCTCACGATAGATCGTACTAGGATGTCTTTTAATAAGTTCAGCAAATTTTCTGGCTGAAAAGCCTTCTTTTCTTGACTCAAGCATTAATGCAGTACGATCTTCAAAGTTAAGATGATGGTATGACAATTTTATATACTCCATAAACCCTTTAAATTAATTAGGTGGTTTATGTCGCACTTCAAGTTTTACTCTGCCA
>NZ_QUWR01000067.1:0-1021 GCF_003419885.1 Acinetobacter sp. SWAC5 | reverse complement strand
GGACAAAATGACTCCAGATGAGTTTTACTATGACCAGCTACCACAACAAAATAAGGTAGCTTAACTAGAGCAGAGTATCACTTATAAATAAGCTTTTAGTTGTTCAAACAAGTGGGACCACCTCTTTCCGTAGTGAAATGAAGCCTTTCATTAAAGAGGTACGCAAGTTGGAGAATTCAAAAGTTTACTTTGATCATGCAGTATTACCATTACAAAATTCGGACCTCTGTGACCGAGTTTATTTTTGTCGTTATGATGCTGAAGAGATAAAGCAGAAAAAGGAACAAGATGCCTTTCATATGCTTGAGTTTGAGCAAATATCAGTTGATCCTGTAGAGTATGCGCTTAACTGCAAAGAGTTGAATTTAAGCTTAGAGGATCAGAAGCGGTATGGACTGTTCAATCCTAAAAATAACAATAAAAGCTAATTTCTGCCTTAACTCTCGTAAATGGATATTTGAGTAAAAATGCATGAATGCAGTGAGAGCGAAAAGTACACTACCTTATATACAGGTCAGTTTTGTTACCCTTGGCCTGCAGACTAAGTCGGTAAATAATATTATTAATTAACTCATGATAAATCTATTCACTTATACAGATCATAGATATCTACAATGTAGATCACGTATACATAATAAATAACTCTTCCTCCTTAGTTATGCATCAAACATAACTAAGGAATATCGACATGTTGCAATACGATCTCTCGCATCAAGCGGCTGTAATGACCGCAGTGAATAACTTTGTTGATTACCAACTAAATGATGGTTTTAGCCAGACAGACTTTATTACTCACCTTTGTGTATTGATTCCTGCATTTCAGGTTTTTGACCAAGAGAGTATTGAATACTGTACTTTGGTTGCTACGTTTAAAGACGTGGTGCAATTAGTTGAAGAGAGGTGGATCAGGAAATTTGAACAACACTTATAAGTGATATTTTGCTCCCCAAATGATGTTATAAACATCAATATATGGAGTATTTTATGACACGTAGACCAAGAAGAAATCATTCAAATGACT
>NZ_QUWR01000066.1:0-1038 GCF_003419885.1 Acinetobacter sp. SWAC5 | reverse complement strand
TCTTGACTCAAGCATTAATGCAGTACGATCTTCAAAGTTAAGATGATGGTATGACAATTTTATATACTCCATAAACCCTTTAAATTAATTAGGTGGTTTATGTCGCACTTCAAGTTTTACTCTGCCAAGTATTTTTAGATAATGCTTGGAATCAATTCAATTCATCAAGTTTTAAAAAATAATTCCTTTTGTCAGGTCTATCATTTTTTAAATGCTTTAAAAATATTTTCGCAGTTTCCTCCGATGCATCCTCTCTTAGGCAACGTTCAACAAAGGATATATCTACAAATTCATCTGCTAACCCAGCACGACCAAGATCTAAAAAATAAATTTCATTGAATTTATCTATAAAAATATTACTATCCGTGATATCGCCATGAGAAAAAACCAATCTTTCTTCAACACGAGTCTCGGTTAACTCATTCCATAGACTTAGGTAAGTTTTATGGTCTCCCCATAATTCAGTGTCAAAATCATCTTGATCTATATCGTCAAGGAGTTGGTTATCAATAAAAAATTTTGACTCTTTTAACCGATGATCAATGTTTGAAATAAATGGACAATCAATAATAGCAATTGAATTTAACAGATTGAGTGCCTCCTTATAGATAGCAAGCAATTCTTGGTCTGTTAAAAAAAGCGCTGAAATTGGTTTTGCATTGATCGCTTTAGTGATCATGAATTCAAACTGCTCATCCTGAAAAGTCATGATGAGTTCAGGCACCTTTAATTTCTCAGAGAGCCAACTCAACATTTTCGCTTCACGAGAGACACTGTATGTGGTCTCTGTATATAAAGTGCTAGATCGCTTAAGAAAAAAAGTTTCATTATTTCGATTAAAAGAATAAACATCCGATGGCGACTGACCAATTTTATTTGGCTCTAAAACGCTGTTTCCGATAAATTGTTGAATAATATTGGGCAATTCCATCAAGTTTTCCTTTTATTCAGCATTAAAAACCCCGCAAATGCGAGGCCTAGTAAATAGATGATCTTAATTTGGTTCACTGTAGCAAAAATATGGGGCGAATTCAAACA
>NZ_QUWR01000065.1:0-1110 GCF_003419885.1 Acinetobacter sp. SWAC5 | reverse complement strand
GACCATGGTAAAACAACTTTAACAGCTGCAATTGCAACTGTATGTGCGAAGAAATTCGGTGGCGAAGCGAAAGATTACGCTGCAATCGACTCTGCACCTGAAGAAAAAGCACGTGGTATTACAATTAATACTTCACACGTAGAATACGATTCTCCAACTCGTCACTACGCTCACGTAGACTGCCCGGGCCACGCCGATTATGTTAAAAACATGATTACTGGTGCTGCTCAAATGGACGGCGCAATCCTTGTATGTGCTGCGACTGATGGTCCAATGCCACAAACTCGTGAACACATCCTTCTTTCTCGCCAAGTAGGCGTTCCATACATCGTTGTATTCTTAAACAAATGCGACCTTGTAGACGACGAAGAGCTTCTTGAATTAGTAGAAATGGAAGTTCGTGAACTTCTTTCTACTTATGACTTCCCAGGCGATGACACTCCAGTTATCCGTGGTTCTGCTCTTCTTGCGCTTAATGGCGACGCTAGCCAATACGGCGAAGATGCTGTTGTAGCTCTTGTTGACGCGCTTGACACATACATCCCAGAGCCAGAACGTGCTATCGATCTTCCATTCCTTATGCCAATCGAAGACGTATTCTCTATCTCAGGTCGTGGTACAGTAGTAACTGGCCGTGTTGAGACTGGTATCGTTAAAGTAGGCGAAGAAGTTGAAATCGTTGGTATCAAAGATACAGTTAAAACAACTGTAACTGGCGTAGAAATGTTCCGTAAACTTCTTGACGAAGGCCGTGCGGGCGAGAACTGTGGTGTTCTTCTACGTGGTACTAAACGTGAAGACGTTCAACGTGGTCAAGTACTTGCTAAACCAGGTGCAATCAAACCGCATACTAAATTCGACGCAGAAGTATACGTACTTTCTAAAGAAGAAGGTGGTCGTCATACTCCATTCCTGAACGGTTACCGTCCACAGTTCTACTTCCGTACTACGGACGTAACTGGTGCGATCGCGCTTAAAGAAGGCGTGGAAATGGTAATGCCTGGTGACAACGTTGAAATGTCAGTAGAGCTTATCCATCCAATCGCAATGGACCCAGGTCTACGTTTTGCGATCCGTGAAGGCGGTCGTACAGTTGGTGCTGGTGTAGTT
>NZ_QUWR01000064.1:0-1309 GCF_003419885.1 Acinetobacter sp. SWAC5 | reverse complement strand
TGAACCGTACCGGGTTTGTCGGAGACTCAGTATTCTGAGAGAATGTTCCGATGACCAAATTAAAATATACCCCTGAAATCAGAGAAAGAGCGGTTCAATTATTGATTGAATCTGAAAAAGACTATCCATCTAATTGGGCTGCGATCACAGCTATTGCGCCTAAGATTGGTTGTACTCCTGAAACACTTCGTGCTTGGCATCAAAAGCATTTAGATGAGCAAAATCCTATTAAAGTACAACAGATCTCTGATCAAGAAAAAATGAAGCAAATGGAACGTGAAATCAAAGAATTAAAGCGTGCCAATGAAATTCTGCGTAAAGCAGCCGCTTTTTTCGCCCAGGCGGAGCTCGACCGCCCACACAAATAATGGTGGATTTCATCCATAACAATAAGGCGTTATATGGTGTTGAGGCGATTTGTAGGATTTTACCGATCTCAGCTTCTACCTATTATCGAACACTAGATATTGCTGAAAACCCAGAACATCGAGCAAAGCGAGATCTACATGATTTGCATCATGCTGAACAAATTAAACGAATTTGGAAAGAAAGTTCAGGTCGATATGGTGTACGTAAAGTTTGGCAACAACTGAAACGTGAAGGTTATGTTATTGCACGCTGTACAGTGGTTCGCTTGATGCAGAAGCTAGGTATACAGGGTGTTTGGCGTGGGAAGAATAAATACACCACCCGTAGCCGAGATGATCAAAAAAGAGCGGATGATTTAGTGAAACGTAATTTTACTGCTGATTATCCAAACCAACTATGGGTCGGTGACTTCACGTATATTCAAACTCATTCAGGCTGGGTCTATACCGCCTTTATTATTGATGTGTTCTCACGAGCGATTGTTGGATGGAAAGTATCAACACGTATGAATACAGACATGGTGCTCGATGCACTAGAGCAAGCATTGCATGACCGAGGTATGCCTAAGAATGTGATTCATCATTCCGACAGAGGTGTTCAATATCTTTCAATTCGCTATACCAATCGTTTAGAAGCAGCAAATTTACGAGCATCAGTCGGTACGACCGGTGATTCATACGATAACGCTTTGGCTGAAACAGTGAATGGGTTATACAAAACAGAGGTGATTGAATATTTAAAAGCAGACTGGCAAGGTTTAGCGGATGTACAACTTGCGACATTAAATTGGGTAGATTGGTTCAACAAAAAGCGTGTACACAGCGCATTGGGTTATGTATCGCCTTTTGAGTTTGAAGCAATGTACTATGATAAGATTAACCCGTTAGGTCACGTGGCCTAACTTAAATAAAAATGTCTCCGACAAACCCGGTACGGTTCA
>NZ_QUWR01000063.1:0-2318 GCF_003419885.1 Acinetobacter sp. SWAC5 | reverse complement strand
AATGACACCAAATGAGTTTTACTATGATCAGCTACCCCAACAAAACAAGGTGGCTTAACTAGAGCGGAATATCACTTATAAATACGCTTTTAGTTGTTCAAACAAGTGGGACCACCTCTCAAAGAGCAATCGATCAATGATGCATTGGAATTCATTAAATTCTCGAAACAGACCTTTACTGACACAATGGCCCAAAATGAAGAACTTTTAGCAGAAGTTAAGGGTTTTGAGAAAAAGGCAAATGATGTTTTAGAAAAATAATAGTTATTTTAAAAAGAAAAATGGGAAGCTATAAGCCTCCCATTCTTTTAATGTCGTAAGAAACATTTAAATTTTGTTCTTAAAAGTATTATAGTAAAACTAATAATTTATGCAAATACTTTTAACAGAAATATCTAAAAGGTCTTTAACACTCAACGAATCCGAATAACTTAGACAGTGTGAATAAATTGTTAAAGTAGTCGAGTGTATATGTAAAACATTGGTATACCCATTAGAGATATGCGAATTATTATATATGTAAAACCTAACATACTTTTTAGTCGTATCTTGCGTAAAACTTACCAGATAATCTTTTGTGTTTTCATTTATGTTATCTTCGTATTGCTCTGTTATGCTCAGGATCTCTTTGCTGTTCAGCCAATAACTGCCTGTTTTATCTTGTTTAATCTGTTCCAAAATCAAATTATTTAATGACTGGTACTCTTTCGTTATTGCTTTGGCATATCGTTTTGATGACTGATGTTCTTTCCAGTCAATTTTTGCTTTCTTAAACAGTTTGAAAGCTGTAACCGCGCACAATATAGCTGAGATGGTACATAATATTATTCTACTACTATCACCTATAATGCCAATCATTCCTAAATGCACATCTTTTGAGAATAAACCGTTCAAAGATAGGTATACGCCAAAGATACAAAAACTTAACGCAAAAACCACAACTAAAATTAAAGTTGCTCTAATTAAAAGCTCATTAAAAGTAATTTTTCTTAAACTTTTGGTATAAAGCTTAATCTTATCTTTTTCAGATTTTAACATTTTAGCCAAGAACTTATGTTCTCTTTTTCCTCTGCTAAAAGGTGGTGTTACAGCATCTTTAAAAGTCATGTATAATCAAAAGTATTTTAACGTTCCATTAAATATACACTACACCTGGGCCTATTTAAAATGAAACATTATAGAATTATCGCTATTTTAATACCTTTAATATTTTCAGGTTGTGCAGCAAGCCACTCAGACAAAGAGCTTGTTGACTCTTATTACAATGACCAACAAAAAACAATAGAAAGCGATGTAGATCAACTCGTTAATTCCTACTCCGCTAAAGTCGTTACTCAGTACTACCCTGAACCATACTTCAATCCAACCAAGCCAATACCGCATTATTACGCTTTAAAGCTTGATGAAATGGGTATCCCTTACCCAAAAGAGCTTGTATACGACAATGCCGACTATAATTTTTATAAAGAGCAGGCTAAGTTTAATGCAAACAATAATGACGTAATTGATACAGATCACCACGATCACTAAAACTTTTTTATCGTAGGTGTTTTGTTGAGGGGCGTTTCTTGCCGAAACCTTTCTTAACCCCTTAGTGTATGAGGGTAAAAGATTCATACTATATTTTAGAAAATACACTTGATGGAGATAAAGACCAAAAAATCAAAGTGTTGAGAGTAAGCCAGTATGATACTTTTTATTACCCTCATACATTATCTTCTGAACTATCTTCACTCCTTTTTTGATTGGCTTCTTTGATAACATTTTCAATAAAACAGATAACTAAATTTAAAGCGATTAAAAATAATACGATATAGCCAATAGTTTTTAGAGTTAGTACAAAGTTATTGAATACATAAGTTGATGCTTTTCCTATTCCTATATAAACCACATAACATGCAAATATAACCAATGCTATTGCACTAATTGAAATTATTGCAAGTCCAGTATTTTTTAAAAATGAGCGCAATAAGTATTTATCGAATTTAGAATTATTCATAGCCATATACTATCCTTCATAAAAATTTCATTTTCTAACATTGAACGAAGCGCAACTATTGCTGCACCACCGCCAACAATAATTATGATAAAGCCGAATAAAAAATTGAGATTCATGTTTGCAGCTATGTTTAATTATTTAGATTTAAGCAACTTAATTAGTAGCATTACAATAGTTATTGTACGAGAGTACTTTACTCTAGAGGTGGTCCCACTTGTTTGAACAACTAAAAGCGTATTTATAAGTGATATTCCGCTCTAGTTAAGCCACCTTGTTTTGTTGGGGTAGCTGATCATAGTAAAACTCATTTGGTGTCATT
>NZ_QUWR01000062.1:0-2438 GCF_003419885.1 Acinetobacter sp. SWAC5 | reverse complement strand
GAAAGCTTCTTTGAATCGATATATTTCATACGCAGATTATGCTCGATTATTTAAGATTCTTTGGTACAAATAATCGGCAAAAGAAAGATCTTTTTTTGATTTATGAAAGAGATCTAATAACTACTCATAATTTTTATCAAAAAATAAAATATTTAAAAAAAAACCAGACTTTTAGTCTGGTTTTTTTAAATTTTTAAAATAAAAGAATGAGTAGTCTCAATCTTCCTCATCTGGATGTTTCACAAGATGAACAGTCGCCAAAACTAACCCACCCCAAAGTAATACCATAGAAATAATCATCATAATCATTGCAGATGTATTCATATCATTTCTCCTCAACTACTTTATCTTTGAAACAGGCCAATACAATCGCACCAAGAATTAAGAATGCCATCGTACCGCCACCTACAATCCATAAAATATGCGATGCATAACCACCATAGCCTTCAAGCATAATCGACTTAAAAGTCAACACAAGTGCAACTAATAAAGATAATGGTGTAATCACGGTAACAAGGAAATTCCAACCTTTACCTAATTTAATACTTGAGTATTCATTCACATGTGCTTGTAATTGTTGCAACAATGGACGACGGAACCAAGAAACCAAAATAATAGACAATAAACCACCACCAACAATACCAATGTTATTGGCAAAGTAATCAATGATATCTACAAATGTAATTGCGCTATGAGTCGAGAAAATAAGCGTAGATACAACTGCTGAACCACCAGCAATAATCGTTACAGACTTCTTACGCGACCAAGCCAATTTATCTTGAAAAGAAGCAATCGGCACTTCCAAAATACTTACCATGGAAGTAATACCAGCAACAACCAATGACGCAAAGAACAAGAAACCAAATAGATCGCCGCCAGCACCCATACTTGAAATAATTTTAGGGAAAGCAATAAATGCTAGACCAATACCGCCAGATACAACATCTTGTACACTTGCCCCAGCACTATGTGCCATAAAGCCAAGCGCTGCAAATACACCAATACCTGCTAAAATTTCAAATGAAGAATTCGCTAAAGCTACAACGACACCAGATCCAGTTAAATTAGTCTTCTTCTTTAAATACGATGCATAGGTCAGCATGATGCCGAAGCCCACTGACAACGAAAAGAAAATATGACCAAAGGCAGCTAACCAAACTTTATAATTGGTCATTGCATCCCAATTTGGCGTAAAGAAAGCATTTAAACCCTCTGTTGCACCAGGCAAACGTACAGCTTGAATCACTAAAATGGTAAATAAAATCACTAATAACGGCATAAAGATTTTATTTGCTAATTCAACGCCACGACGCACACCGCCATATAGGATGAACATCACTACAGCCCAAACAGCAACCAAACCAAAGAATAAGGTCGGTACAAAACCTAAAGCTAAGCCTTCGCCATTTTGTAAATATGTCGAAAAGAAAAAGGCTTGCGTATCAGCTCCCCATTTTTGCCCAAATGAATAGAACATATAACTGCCAGCCCATGACAGTACACTGGCATAATAAATACCAATCACCAATGTCACCATGACTTGCCACCAGCCTAGAGACTCAGCGTTCATAAGTTTCTTATAAGCCGTTGGTGGCGCTTTACGAAATTTATGGCCTACCGCATAGTCCAAGAATAATAATGGTAAACCTGCAGCAAAAATTGCAATTAAATAAGGAACTAAAAATGCCCCGCCACCATTTTCATACGCTACGTATGGAAAACGCCAAATATTACCTAAACCTACTGCAGAACCAATAGCTGCAATAATAAACCCTGATCGTGCAGACCAGTTCTCACGATTATCCGACATACAACACCTAAACCTTAGGCCCTTTTACATGCAACTTATTGTGGTTATATCGTTAACATCAAAAGACCATAAAACTAATTTTTGTTGTTTGATTCAGATACACACCTTTTGAGCATGCTCGTCTAAATGACAAACAGACCAATTTATAGAAAAAACTTGGTTAAAATTTTGAAAATAAATCGTCTTTATATGCCTTTAACAATACCCACTTTTTTCAAAAAATTCTGTAATTTCTACACAAAACATTCTACTTTTATAATATATTGCGACTGAATGATCACTAAAACAGCTCAATTTTTAAACATTTTATTTTATAAATACTATAACTTTTTAGAATACTAAATCTTTAAAAATAACACGTCTACCGAATGATTCATGTCAACAAGCTTAAAACTGTACTTGATTTTAAATCATTATCTTTATTTTCAATTTATAAACATTCATTTACTGAGTTTTCATCAACTTACAAACCTGTAAATGAACAATCTATGCATATATTTCAATATTTCACACATAAAAAAACACCCCCTGCACTAGTCAGGGGGTGTTTCGAATAATGAGCTGGCGATGACTTACTCTCACATGGGTAACCCCACACTACCATCAGCGCTAAGAGGTTTCACTTCTG
>NZ_QUWR01000061.1:0-2443 GCF_003419885.1 Acinetobacter sp. SWAC5 | reverse complement strand
GATAGTCTTTTTCAGATTCAATCAATAATTGAACCGCTCTTTCTCTGATTTCAGGGGTATATTTTAATTTGGTCATCGGAACATTCTCTCAGAATACTGAGTCTCCGACAAACCCGGTACGGTTCAGTTTCATCATCAATTATAGGTCGGTTAAAATTAACTCCGCTCTTTTGTAAAGTCTCCTTAAAGAAATCATTTAAAATATATGCTTTAGCTAGGAGGTCGTCTAATTCATCAATGTGAGTACGTAAATTTAGTGTATCGTTTACGGCTTGTGCACATAAGTTTTTATAATTTTCTAATTCATTTTTTAAGTTTTGAACACGAATAGTTGATTGGTCTATTTTTTTAAAGTGTTCAAATTGTAGTTCTTGGCTTTGATTTTTTCTGACTAGATATTCAATAACAATCTCCTCACGATCAAAGTGATTTTCTTCTTTAAATTTAGATAAAAAATTCGCAGTTTTAGGGTCTAGGTAATATTGCTTTTTAACTTTGTTTTTGTCTTTGTCATTTTTCTTGAAAGTGCGGAATTTTGCTTTTAGCTTTTCACAACAGCTCTGAGTGACTTGGATTGATAAGCCATTACTCAATATTCCAATGTCAACATTGCCTGACTGAAAATGAGGATAGATATTGAAATTTGGTGAGTAACCTTGGTGGGTTCTTATGACAAGACCTTTCGGATTTTCCGATTCCTTTTTCAGAAATTCAGCTTTAAGTAGGCTGTCTTCTAAACACCAATCTTTTAAGTAAATTTGAGGGCGTCCCATTTTTAGCTCCAATTTTTGTATCTAATAAAGCGATTTTAAATCATAAAAATGATGGTTAAATCGATATTAAATTATTTATGTTAATAAACATTATATATTAAATTAAAATAATGGTTATTAATCAATAATAGTTGTTTTTATGAAAAATTCCGAAAAATTGCTAAATAGACAAGGGGAACTAAGGGCAATATCTATACTTATGCTAAGGCATATGGAAATTACTTTATCGCCGATTGATCGAATTATTTTTCTAAGATTATTGATCTGTTATGGAGGTCGTAGAATTTCAATATCGGACCTAAAAGCTTTGGCTAAAGAAGTGAAGGTGAATTGGTTAACATTAAAAAAATCATTAGATGTATTGGTTGAAAAAGGATTATGCGAGCAGCTAGAAGAAAAAGTTATAAAGTTGAATAAAGTACTACTACTACCGAGACAAGTAGATTATCGATGGAGCTGGAAACCATCTGATCAGTTGATTATTGCTTTGGATAAAGCAAAAGAGGGCAATCAACCTGCAGTAGGGTTAAAAGAGAATAAATCAGCTAAACAAAGTATAAAAAAAATAAGGTTTAAAAAAACTGCTTCTGAGCTTGTCGCTAGTTATCCACGATATGATTTTTTGGAAATTTTATTTGGCTTAATGTTTGATGTCAAAATTAGCCATAAGCAAAAAAATGCTGACGAGTTGATGGAACTCAATTATAAGCAGTGGCTTGTTTTAGTGAACATGGTGCTGTCTAGTGACGCTAATGGAATCGTTTTTGATGTTGGAACGTATGAATTATCTAAATGGACTGGAATGAGCCGTAATGCATTGCAACGAGCAATTGCTGACTTATTTGATATGGGAATTCTTCGCTCCAAACTAGATGGAACATTGAACAATAATTTACTTAATTCAGTTGCTCCTGTGTATTGCTTAAATCTTTCAGCTGCCATTTGGGGTGAAAAGCGGATATTTGGACATTATTACTTTTTGAAATTCCCCAATGAATATACATCTATCGTAGAACAAGCATTTAATTTTATTCAATATCTGGCTGCATTGGATCAAGCAAAAAAAGCATCATCTTCTTGCAATAGTATTGTGTATGAACTTGCCAAAGTATTCGATGAAGTTATTGATCAAACTATTCAAAGTAAACTGGGTAATGCGATTCGAGAGGAATTCAATTTTGTGAGCAAATCTGAAGAGAATTTTGGTCAGTATATACAACTTGTGATACCCCGCTTTCGTATGGGGAAATCATTATTGAATACGGATCAAGCGAATGTTGCACGAATTGATTTTTTACTCAACTATTCTATTCAGTTAATGATTTCCAATTTAGGCCAGGCAGAAATATGGCTAAGCTCGCCAATGCCAATGTCTTTGATAGGACGGTTTGATCAGTATTTAACTAAAATTAAATTACCTGAAGTCAATACAAATGTTAAATCTAATAAAGGAAATAGCCAGAAAACCCAAATGTCTTTGAAAAAGCAGCTCGTTGAAGAATCAAGAGCAAAAATCTTATTTGCCATTTGCCAAGCATTATTCAGAGGTGGATCAGGAAATTTGAACAACACTTATAAGTGATATTTTGCTCCCCAAATGATGTTATAAACATCAATATATGGAGTATTTTATGACACGTAGACCAAGAAGAAATCATTCAAATGACTTT
>NZ_QUWR01000060.1:0-2447 GCF_003419885.1 Acinetobacter sp. SWAC5 | reverse complement strand
AAAATACCACAAGTATTGAATCTGATTTTTTCGTAATATTCATTCAAACTTCCTCTTTGAGTTTACAACTATATTGTTAAAGTTTAGAACATTAATGTCATTTTTGAGACTTTAATGGTCAGTCACAAAAAGGCACATGCGAAAATATGAATGGTTTAATTAGGCAATATTTACCTAAAGGGATTGATTTAAATCAGGCAGATCAGCATTATTTAAATCAAGTTGCCATGTCACTGAATACTCGTCCTAGAAAGGCGTTAGATTGGCTTACACCATTAGAGAAATTTGCTCAGCTTGTTGATTATCATATGGCTTTTGAAACTGTCGCACCTCATGTTTGAATTCGCCCCATATTTTTGCTACAGTGAACCAAATTAAGATCATCTATTTACTAGGCCTCGCATTTGCGGGGTTTTTAATGCTGAATAAAAGGAAAACTTGATGGAATTGCCCAATATTATGCACCCGGTCGCGAAGCTGAGCACCGCATTAGCCGCTGCATTGATGCTGAGCGGGTGCATGCCCGGTGAAATCCGCCCGACGATTGGCCAGCAAATGGAAACTGGCGACCAACGGTTTGGCGATCTGGTTTTCCGCCAGCTCGCACCGAATGTCTGGCAGCACACTTCCTATCTCGACATGCCGGGTTTCGGGGCAGTCGCTTCCAACGGTTTGATCGTCAGGGATGGCGGCCGCGTGCTGGTGGTCGATACCGCCTGGACCGATGACCAGACCGCCCAGATCCTCAACTGGATCAAGCAGGAGATCAACCTGCCGGTCGCGCTGGCGGTGGTGACTCACGCGCATCAGGACAAGATGGGCGGTATGGACGCGCTGCATGCGGCGGGGATTGCGACTTATGCCAATGCGTTGTCGAACCAGCTTGCCCCGCAAGAGGGGATGGTTGCGGCGCAACACAGCCTGACTTTCGCCGCCAATGGCTGGGTCGAACCAGCAACCGCGCCCAACTTTGGCCCGCTCAAGGTATTTTACCCCGGCCCCGGCCACACCAGTGACAATATCACCGTTGGGATCGACGGCACCGACATCGCTTTTGGTGGCTGCCTGATCAAGGACAGCAAGGCCAAGTCGCTCGGCAATCTCGGTGATGCCGACACTGAGCACTACGCCGCGTCAGCGCGCGCGTTTGGTGCGGCGTTCCCCAAGGCCAGCATGATCGTGATGAGCCATTCCGCCCCCGATAGCCGCGCCGCAATCACTCATACGGCCCGCATGGCCGACAAGCTGCGCTGAGCCATGGCTGACCACGTCACCCCCAATCTGCCATCGCGCGATTTCGATGTGACAGAGGCGTTTTATGCGAAGCTGGGCTTTGCGACGAGTTGGAAGGATCGCGGCTGGATGATCCTGCAGCGCGGCGGTTTGCAGCTCGAATTCTTCCCCTATCCTGACCTCGACCCAGCTACGAGCTCGTTCGGCTGTTGCCTGCGGTTGGATGATCTCGATGCCATGGTGGCATTGGTGAACGCGGCGGGAGCCGAGGAAAAAAGCACCGGCTGGCCGCGCTTCAAAGCTCCGCAACTGGAGGCGAGCGGCCTGAGGATCGGCTACCTGATCGATCCCGACTGCACGCTGGTGCGGCTGATCCAGAACCCCGACTGACCGCATGCCCGCGAAAATCAAGATTTGCGGGATCAGCACACCCGAGGCGCTCGATGCGACCATCGCGGCGCGGGCGGACTATGCCGGGTTGGTGTTCTATCCAGCGTCGCCCCGTGCGGTTACGTCGAATGTCGCGGGCGCTTTGACATCGCGCGCAGCTGGCCAGATCGCCATGGTCGGTTTGTTCGTCGATGCGGATGATGCTGTCATCGCCGACGCACTGGTGGCAGCCAAGCTGAACGCGCTGCAGCTGCACGGTTCGGAATCGCCCGAACGCGTGGCCCAGTTGCGCGCGCGGTTTGGCAAGCCGGTGTGGAAGGCGCTGCCCGTCGCCAGCGCCAGCGATGTCGCACGCGCCGCAGCCTATGCCGGGGCGGCGGACTTGATCTTGTTCGACGCCAAGACCCCCAAAGGCGCGCTGCCCGGCGGCATGGGGTTGGCGTTCGACTGGTCGCTGCTGGCCGGATATCGCGGTGCCTTGCCGTGGGGGCTGGCAGGCGGGCTAAATCCGACGAATGTTGCCGAGGCGATTGCGCGCACCGGAGCGCCGCTGGTCGATACCTCCAGCGGCGTCGAAAGCGCGCCGGGCGTCAAGGATACCGACAAGATTACCAATTTCGCCTTTGCGGTGCGCTTGGCCTAAATCGCGTCGATCAATAGGCGTCGTTCAGCGCAAAGATCGGCTTGCGGGTGCGCCACTGTCTTTGCACATTAAAGACTTAAACTGATGAATCATAAAATCAATAACTTACATTAGGTATGATTCAGTAAATTTACATTATAGTTCTAAACTCAATGAACTTTGAGTTTAGATAACCAATCCA
>NZ_QUWR01000005.1:0-177355 GCF_003419885.1 Acinetobacter sp. SWAC5 | reverse complement strand
ACAATAGCAAGAGTGAACCACCTGATCCCTTCCCGAACTCAGAAGTGAAACCTCTTAGCGCTGATGGTAGTGTGGGGTTACCCATGTGAGAGTAAGTCATCGCCAGCTCATTATTCGAAACACCCCCTGACTAGTGCAGGGGGTGTTTTTTTATGTGTGAAATATTTTAGAAATTAGAAAAATTGGAATGTTATAAATAAAGAATATACAGAAAGAGGGCTTGGAGGCTACTAGAAGGCTGGCTCAGAAAGTGTGTAGGGCAGGGCGAGCTATCAGTGTTGAGATATGTCCATTGCAGCGTTTTTAACGCTTAGAGGCTCAATAGTATGATCGAGTGAGCTTAGCTTCTGCAAATCCATTGATCATTCAGCTTATTATAAAGCAGTTAAAATGATGGCTAATATCAATATATCTGTGTGCTCATAATAATCTTATGAGAGCTATAAAGTTAAATTTATAAGTAATATTGCTCATTTGTATTTATGCTATTTGGCATTTTTTAGGCTTTCACATGGTAATGGTATTTATTTTTTAGGCGAAATCTAGATTTTTTCGCCAAATTTGACGATGTTAAGCTCGTTTTTTACATAAAAAAGAGCAATTTTTTGAAAGTAATTTCATTTTTGTTGCTATCGAGGATAGATTTCAATACGACCAAAGTTATGTTTGGCGAAAAAAACAGCAGAATTTGTAATTTTATAAAGTGTGAATTGTATCTCATTTGTAATGTGAAAAACTATCAATTTAATAAGAAAATGTGAAATATAACCAATAAATAGGCTTTATTAATACAAAATTGCTATTATTTGAAATAGTATGAACTACATCATGTTATTCATATTAAATTTGAATAATGATTCAAATTTATAGATATTTATGAGGGGGTTAATGTTTTTTGTATTAATATAAGCTTATGAAAAATAAGAAATAAAAATATTTTTTAATCATTCATTGGTCTTCCGATGAATGGCTTTGATTTTTTAGTTCTAATTAACTTTAATATGCTTATTCCCACAGTATTTAATAGCCAAAGGTGATTTATGAGAAATCTTAATTTTTTAGCGATGACACTAGGCTGTTTGTTGTTTACTGGTTGCATGAGTACTACAAAAATGGGTACGGCTGGTGCTGAGCGTAAACAATTTATGGTGATTCCTGAAAAGGTATGGAATGCACAATCGGATAAATCTTATAAGCGCTTTGTGAATCAAGCAAAAGATAAGCAAGTTTTAGTGATTGACCGTAAATTGGATCATGTATTAGAAAATCTTAAATCTGAAGCTGATGTTTTTCGTACTGGGGCGAAAGCTTGGAATTGGGATATCAAAGGGAATTTAAATGGTGAGTTAAATGCACACTCATTACCAGGTGGCAAAATTATTGTGAATACGGGTTTGTATTGGGGATTAAAGCTGAATGAAGATGAGCTTGCATTTGTAATTGCGCATGAAATGGCACATTCACTACGCGACCATAACCGCGAAAAAGCATCAATCATGTTGGCAAGTAATGTTGCACTATTAACAGCTACGGCAGGTGTTGGCGGTATTGCTTCAGCAGCAGCAAGTGCTGCAAGTCAAACAGCGATGATTCCACAAGGTTGGAACATTGAGGTTGAAGCAGATCTTATTGGTTTAGATATTATGTCACGTGCAGGATATAACCCTGATGCAGCCGTGAAATTCTGGAATAAGTTCCAAGCCGAAAGTATTCGTCGCAAAGCATATAATGTTAAACCATTAATGAATGATGATTTATTTGCAAAACGTATGGCCAATATCGAAAAGAATTTACCAGCAATGCAAGTGAAATATGAACAAGCTTTAGCCGTGAAAGGGCAAGCAGATCGTTATACAACACAAGCGATTGTAAAAAACTAATATGTACATGTTCCAAGTTTAGGGCGCCTCCAGGCGCTCTTTTTTTTATGTGCTGTCTGTATGAAATTATAATTATTAGTTAATAGGTTTTGTATAAATTATAATCAAGCAAGCTGAATAGAATTCATGGTAAAATGATCGGCTTTCATCTTTGATCTACTTTTGATCTTCCATCTGCCAGCCGAGAATTGCTAGCCATGTCTACTGCTTATACCATGCAGACAGCGCCTAAAGCGTTGTTTGATTACGACAAATATTGGGCGTCATGCTTTGAACCAGCGCCTTTTTTGCCGATGTCACGTGAGGAAATGGACCAACTCGGTTGGGATAGTTGTGACTTCATCTTTGTTTGTGGTGATGCTTATATCGATCATCCATCATTTGTGACAGGTATTATTGGTCGTACTTTGGAAGCTCAAGGTTTTCGCGTAGGTATTATTTCGCAACCTGATTGGACTTCTGCTGAAGCATTTAAAGTGCTGGGTAAACCGAATATTGCATGGGGTGTATCGGCAGGGAACATGGACTCTATGATCAACCGTTATACGGCTGACCGTAAAATCCGTTCAGATGATGCTTATTCGCCAGATAATCTGCCAAATAAACGTCCTGACCGTGCTGCAACAGTATATTGCCAACGCGTACGTGAAGCTTATCCTGATGTTCCTGTGCTTTTAGGTGGTATTGAAGGTTCATTACGTCGTATTGCACATTATGACTATTGGTCAGATAAAGTTCGTCGCTCAATTTTGATGGATTCAAAAGCCGATTTACTCATGTATGGTAATGGTGAGCGTTCAATCATTGAGGTGATGCATCGTTTAGCCAAAGGCGAAAAAATCCACGAGATTACCGATGTTCGTGGTACTGCATTTATTATTAATAAGCATAATCGCGCGTCAAAAGCGAAGTTTGTAGAAATCGCATCAAATGATGTGGATACTATTGGCCGCGTTGATCCCATCATCAACCCTTATGTCATGACCGAAGATTTAGATGGTTGTGAGATTGAACAAGATAAAGGCAACAGCTTAGCCAATTATCAAAACTTCCAAAAAGAATTGGTTGCTAATCCAATTGTGCGTGAAGGTGATCAACTTGATAGCGACACGCAAATTGTACAGCTACAGCCCTCATCGAAAGCAATTAAACACAAATTACCACCGCGTGAGTTAGCTGTAATTCGTTTGCCTGCTTTTGAAGAGGTGGTGAATGACCCTGTGCTTTATGCACATGCTAACCGTATTTTACATTTGGAAACCAATCCAGGTAATGCACGTGCTTTGGTACAAAAGCATGGCGAACGTGATGTTTGGTTAAACCCACCGCCAATTCCGTTAACTACGGAAGAAATGGATTATGTCTTTGATTTTCCATACGCGCGTTTACCACATCCATCTTATGGTCAAGCACGTTTTCCAGCGTTTGACATGATTAAGTTCTCTGTGAACATTATGCGTGGCTGTTTTGGTGGTTGTACCTTCTGCTCGATTACCGAACATGAAGGTCGTATCATTCAAAACCGTTCTGAAGAATCGATTTTGCGTGAAGTTGAAAAGATTCGCGACACTGCGCCAGGCTTCACAGGGATTATTTCAGACTTAGGTGGTCCAACGGCAAATATGTACCGTTTGGCATGTAAAGATCCTGAAATTGAAAAGAACTGTCGTAAGCCATCATGTGTATTCCCAGGGGTTTGCCAAAACTTACATACTGATCACGCACCTTTAACTCAGCTCTACCGTAAGGCACGTGCATTAAAGGGTATTAAAAAGATTTTGATCGGCTCTGGTTTGCGTTATGACCTAGCGGTGCTTAATCCTGAATATGTCAAAGAGTTGGTGACACATCATGTCGGTGGTTATTTAAAAATTGCACCTGAACATACCGAAAAAGGCCCATTATCGAAGATGATGAAACCTGGTATTGGTACTTATGACCGCTTTAAGCAAATGTTTGATCGCTTTAGTAAAGAAGCAGGTAAAGAGCAATATCTGATTCCTTACTTCATTGCGGCGCATCCGGGTACAACCGATTACGATATGATGAACCTTGCTGTTTGGTTGAAAAAGAACGGTTTCCGTGCCGATCAGGTACAAACCTTCTATCCATCACCAATGGCAACAGCAACGACCATGTACTACACGGGTAAAAACCCGCTGGCGAAAGTCGCGCGTTATACTGAAGATGTAGATATTGTGAAAGGTGAGAAGCGACGTCGTTTGCATAAAGCATTCTTACGTTATCATGATCCAAATAACTGGCCATTATTACGTGAAGCTTTGAAGGAAATGGGTCGCCAAGATTTGATTGGTAATTCTAAGCAACATTTGATTCCAACCTATCAGCCTGCAAGTGTAGAAGGTGAATACAAGTCAGCACGTAAGAAAAATTCAAGCGTGGCGGGCGATTCACAAAAACGTACTGGTGAGCAAGGTAATCGCACGAAGGCTGCACAAGGTCAACGCCCTTCAAATACCAAAAAACGACCTGAACGTGGACAAATTTTGACGCAACATACGGGTTTACCGCCACGTGAAACAGGTGACAAAAAACCTTTTTCGGGTAGTCAAACGAAAGGAAAGTCTAAGCCTAAATCACGTGCTTAAAGTTCATATTAAAATTTAAAAAAAGGATGCTTCGGCATCCTTTTTTATGTGCTTGATTTAGGTGTTCGACATGAACCCTATATTGGTCTTGGTTTTTATGCATTTGGTGCTGAAAATATGGTGAGATGGACATCTGGTATGCATTTTGTCGGAATTGTGGTTGGGTTTTAAATCTGTGCTTGCCAGCTTTTCTGCGAATGATCTACAGTGTGAAATAGGGCAAATGATTTGCCTTTGCTGTTCTAGTCCAATGGATTGAATATTTGAAAGTTACGCTATTTTGTAAATTTGGATATGTTTTTCGTGAGGATTGGAAGCAAATTGATGATTTGGACAATTTAAAATAAAACAGACTGTACACTCGATAGAATATCCCAGCGTTTTGATGGTGGGTAAAGCTAGTGGTGCAGTCCGAATGATTATAAGAAATGTAAAGGATTATGTAACATGGCAATTTATATTGTAATAGGGAGTATTTTACTCCTCTGTATGCTAATGATTGCTTGGAAAAGTTTAGAAACTGGAGAAAAGCAACAGGATAGCGCGCTTAAACAACGTGCGATCTTTAATATCAATGAGCAATTGACCTATACACGGCTTAAGGAAATTTTACCGAGCCATATTGTATTGGCACATGTTTCTTTTGATGCCTTATTAACAACCAAATATTATCGGACACGTAATAAATACCGTAATATGGTCGCTGATTTTGTTATTTTAGATCAAAATCAACAAGTAACTGCAATTGTAGCAGTGGATGATCCTATGGTTCTCAAACGTCCACAGCTTGCACAATATCAAGATGCGCTATTGGAAATGGCGGGATACCGTGTAGTGCGATATGACGATGTACCAGAGTATTTTCAACTTCGGGAAGATTTCTTAAATCCGAATGCTCCAATTTTAAATACGCCGACTGTCAATGGTTTAAAGAAATATCACCTTTATTCTGATTTAGAGCGCAAGAAAGTGAAGTTATTGAGTTAGCTGTTCAAGTCGGTATATCAATCATTTTTTTAAAAGCATGCAGAAGCATGCTTTTTTATTTTTAAATTAACGATTTAAGCTGTTGCGACTGGCTTAATAGCCACAACGGTCATTTCAACCAATACTTCAGGTAAATACATTTTTGCTTCTACACAGGTGCGGGGTAAGGCCTCGATGTCTGCTACCCATGCATCCCAAACTTCATTAAAAGCGGCGTAGTCTTGCTCAATATCCTTTAAATATATGGTCACAGACATGATCTGACTTTTATCTGTGCCAGCATCTGCCAAAAACTGGTCAATAATGTCGAGGGTTTGTTGGGTTTGGCCTCGAATATCTAAGCTGGTATCTGTGGCAAGTTGACCTGCCAAATGGACTAAATTTCCAGCGATAGCAATTTCAGAAAAGCGCGAAGAGACATGAAGTCTTTGTATGGTCATGAATTTAGTCCTGTGTTTTGTGCATTTAAGGCCTTAAACAATCTTAACGTAGCCAAATCACCAATTAAACTAGCAAATAGCACATTTCATGCTGATCCAAACGGTTGGCAACCCAAGCAAAAAACAGAATGTTTATACAGTGTATTGCACCCATCATGAGGGATAAAGCTGTAGCAATTGACGATAATAGTGCTAAACAATTTAAAGCGTCTTTATGCGCATATTTTTTTAAAAGCTGGTTTAGCTGAAGGGGGGAGGCAGGAGACATGCAAGAGAAGTGTTCCATGAATGACAGCAGAGATGTCCTGCAATATTCGGATTGATCGTCACGCCAACTACAGGACATTATGCTGAAAGTAAAGGTGATTTTCAGCATCTCAGCGTATACATGGATAAATGCACCGCGCTGATAGATTACTCTATATTGTGGCAATGTGAAGTATAAATTGCTTTAATTTTATTCTTTTGTGTAAAAGTTGAGCGTTAAGAAGGAACTAAAGCAGTGAAAGCTGGGCATCGGCTTGTACTTCACTCAATTGATACACGCCAATACCAATTAAACGAAATTGCAAATTTGGAGCGATATGCATTTCTTCTAATAGTTGCGTAAGGGCTTGATGCAGTTCTTGTTTACTGTGTAAGACGTGTTTAAAGCTTTTACTGTGTTGGATGACTTGGAAATTTTTCAGCTTAAGTTTGGCTGATACACCACGGGCGTGCAGTTGTTTTTTTTCGAGGGCATTCCAGACTTGATCAATCAATTTGGGCCAATAAGGCAGGCATTGTTGTAGATTATAATTTGCATCAAATGTGGTTTCTTTGGAGATTTGCTGCCGTTGACGTGCGCTTTGAACGGGTCGCTCATCAACGCCTTGAGCATATAAAAATAACTGTTTGCCATATTTCCCAAAGTGTTGGATCAGCAGATTTTCATCCACTTGTTGTAAATCGCCAAGTGTTTCTAAATTTAGGCTTTTAAGTTTTTCTTGCGTGACTTTGCCTACCCCTGGAATTTTCTTGAGCGCCAAGTGCTGGATAAATTGTTGTACCTGATTGGGTTTAATTACACAAATGCCATTAGGCTTATTCCAATCTGAGGCAATTTTGGCCAAAAATTTATTGGGCGCAACGCCAGCAGAGGCGGTGAGTCCTGTGGTATTAAAAATATCGGCACGGATCTGTTCAGCAACCGCAGTTGCACTGGGCAGGTTTTGCAAATTTTCAGTCACATCTAAATAGGCTTCATCTAGCGAGAGTGGTTCAATTTGCGTGGTATAACGCTGAAAAATTTGGTGGATTTGTGCTGATACTGCTCGGTATTTATCAAAATTTGGTTCAATAACGGTCACTTGTGGGCAGAGCTTAAGCGCTTGGCTCATCGACATGGCTGAGCGCAGGCCAAATTCACGCGCAGGATAGGAGGCCGCACAAATCACAGCCCGTGGATGGTGTGAAGATACCACCACAGGTAAATGGCTCAGCTCGGGACGCTCTCTTAACTCTACAGAGGCATAAAAAGCGTCCATATCAATATGGATAATTTTGCGCATAGGCGGATCTTAAGTGCTTAGGTCGAACTTATTTTGGAGCAGTCTTTTGTTTAAGTTGAGGTGGATAGAGGCCATTTTTGAGTAAAAAAGCCTGCCATTGTTTTTGGCTTCCCTGAAACACATTGAGGTCAACTGTGGTGGCAATCCCGCGTATTTGACCTTGATTGGTATGCTGCCAAAATAGCCACTCAGGTTGGTCTTTTAAATCAGGCTTGCCTTTGTATTCACGTACCCAAAGTGGGGTATTGCGAAACTCACCTGCCAACACAATATTATAAAAAGACTTCGACACATAAAAAATGGGCTGCTTACCATAGTGCTGTGCCAAACGATCATGCATGTATTGAATTTCTTGCAGCATTTGTTGTTTGCTATACGTATTTATACATTGACTGTCATATTCGAGGTCAATCACAGGGGGCAAGGCATCGTCTTTATTGGGTACGGTTGCAATAAAGTTTTCAGCCTGAATTTTGCCATCACGACATAACCGGTAAAAATGATAGGCGCCAACTAAAAAACCACGTTCACGGGCTTGCAACCAGTTGTCTTGGAACTTGGTGTCTTTGAAGTCGCCACCTTCGGTGGCTTTCAAGTACACAAATTGAAATTTTTCAGGGGAGATTTTATTCCACTGAATATCTTTTTGATGATGTGAAACGTCGAAGCCTTTGACTGGATACTCTTCTGCACTGGCTGGTCGATGAGGCACCAACAGCATATAAATCAGTAGCGCGATCATCGCTAGACCTGTGACACCGATATAGGGTGTGTATGATCTGAGTGCAGATGATTTTTTCATAAGAGATCAAAGTCTTTTAAAGAGATCTCTATGATAGCGCGAAGTTTCTGAGCACACTATGTACTTTCTGCATCGGGCGAGGCGACAGATGATTTGTCGCCTTAAACCGCCGTATGTTTGGGGATTTGCCAAAAAATAAGCGCAGTAATGAGGTTGATGGCTCCTAAACACATTAGCGTGATATGGAATGCATTGAGCACATGCGAGCTGCCATAATAGGCCATAAACATATTGACCAATGTGCCTGCCAATGCCACGCCAATACTCATAGATACCATCATGATCATAGAAAGGAAGCTGTTGCCACTACTGGCATCTTGTTGTGGCAAATCTTTTAACGTGAGTGTGTTCATAGACACAAATTGCAATGAATTGAGTAGACCAAAAATAAAGAAATGACTGACCAATATCCACGTTGGGGTCGACGGGGTGCTCAATGCAAAACTGGCAATACAAGCTCCGACCAGTAAAGTATTGACCAATAAGACATGACGATAGCCAAAGCGTTGGATGATTGGACGAATAAGGGGCTTAGAGGCCAAAGAACCTAAAACAGTTGGAATCATGAGTAAACCTGTCATTAAGGGTTCTAAGCCAAAGGCAACTTGGAGCATCAGAGGCAACAAGAAGGGCATGGCATTGCCCCCCAAGCGCGCAAAGAAATTCCCCACAATTCCGATTGCATAAATGCGGTTTTTAAACATTTTACTGCGGAATAAGGCATTTTGGTGGGTGTGGGCATGGACCGCATAAAGCAGTGCAGCGATGAGACCTGCAAACATCAGGCCGATGCTCCACTGCAGTGAATTTTCCACGCTGGCAAATTGTTCAATACCTAGGGTCAGGCCAGCCATGGCAATCACGAGAAGGATGAAGCCTGCAAAATCAAAACGCTGTACCGTGGGTTCAGTCACATTAGGCATGGCCTTGAATGCAATACAACATCCTAAAATACCCATGGGAAGATTAATCAGAAAAATCCAATGCCAACTGGTATTTTCCACCAACCAACCACCGAGCGTTGGACCCAAGAGTGGACCAATGAGACCAGCCAGACTCATTAAACTCATGGCCGATAAAAACTGCGTACGCGGAATGACCTTCAGCATGGCTAGACGGCCTACGGGTAATAGTAATGCACCACCAATGCCCTGAAGTACGCGAAAACATAATAATTCATTCAAAGAGCTCGACATGCCACAGCCCAATGAGGCCAAGGTAAAAATAATAATCGCGCTAAAATAAGTATTTCGAACCCCGAAGCGATCTGCTAGCCAACCACTGAGAGGAATACAGGCCGCCACAGCAAGCACATAAGCCACCACCACGCTGTGTAATTGGAGCGGGTCTTCTTGCAAGCTACCCGCCATGGCAGGAATGGCAGTATTTACAATTGTGGTGTCGAGCCCTTGCATAAAAAAGCCAATAGACACCAGCAAAACCAAAAGTCTAAATTCGGGTTGTAAGGCTTGATGTGTGGGCGTGGCATTCATAAGCAGGGCAAAAAATAACGGAGAATGATGTATAAGCAGTGTACGCAATGTACAGGGGAATAGACAGAAAATCATGTGCTAAAACCGTATCTTGGTTTTAGGCTTTTTAGATCAATTCCTCAAGTTGCTTGAACAGCAGGGCATGCAGTAGATGAGCTCTTAAATACGCGATTTGGGCTACGTTTCGGTTGTAAATACATAAAATACGAGGCTGAAATTGTTTGTCTTGCTATTTAGCTGTCATAATAGCTTCGAGTCCTTCAGTGTATGAGGGGCTTTTTCTGTACGGCAAAGGTATTCTGTTTTCATGACAATTGAAATCTTAATGGTGATTGGCTTTTGCTTAGCAGCCTATTCCATTGTTGGAAATGACGTTCCGCAAACTTTAGGCACGTTTATTTCTTCCAATGCACACCGCCCATGGTGGGTGTTATGGCTATATATCAGTACGATTTTAGTGGTGGTATTGATGTATGGCTGGTATGCATCAGGTACAGGCGATGCATCATACGGACGCTTGGAAACGATTCCATTCCCGAAAGAAGGCATTACGTGGTTATATATCGTGCCGCCGATTTTACTCATATTATTAACCAAATATGGGATTCCTGTGAGTACAACTTTCTTGGTGCTTACAATATTTTCGCCAAGTAGTTTGGGCTCGATGCTGACCAAATCGATGATGGGTTATGCGGTTGCTTTTGTGGTGGGCATTATTGTTTACCGCTTTGTGATTAAACAGATTTCGGTATATTTCAGTAAGACGCGTGATCAGGAGCCCTCACATATTTGGATTGGTTTACAGTGGATTTCTACGGCTTTTTTATGGAGCCAATGGTTAATTCAAGACTTAGCCAATATCTTTGTTTATTTGCCACGACAAGTGCCCCTAAGTTTTATGATTTTTGCCGTGAGCTTATTTGTGGTGCTTCTCGGTGTGATTTTGTACCAGCGGGGCGGGGCAATTCAAAAAATTATTGATACCAAAACTGGGGTTGCAGATATACGTTCAGCTACGATTATCGACTTTATTTACGCCTCAATTTTGTTGGTGTTTAAAGAGTGGAGCAATATTCCAATGAGTACTACATGGGTATTCTTAGGTTTACTTGCTGGTCGTGAGTTTGCGATGTCGATGCATTTACATGAGGTCAATAAGTACCGCACTTCACGTAATGTGAGTAAAGATGCCATGAAACTCATGATTGGTCTGATAATGAGTATTGTATTGGCTACAACTTTGCCTTGGTTCTATCAACTTATTTCAGGTTGAGTCGAATAGATTAAGTTGAATGAAAAAAAGCGGACATCAGGTCCGCTTTTTTGATGTTTCAGCTGAGAGCTAACGCTACACCACAAATTGTTTTGGACAATTTAGATTTTTTAAAGCATTTAAAATTTGTTTAGATGAATTGCACACAATCAGTTTGGCACGATGTTGTGGTGGCAAAAATCCTTCTTGTACGGCATGGTCTAATTGAACAATCAGAGCATCATAAAAGCCATTCACATTGTAGAGCATCATGGGTTTTTGGTGCTGATTCAGTTGCCCCCAAGTGGCAATTTCTAAAATTTCCTCAAAAGTACCTAAACCACCAGGCAAAGCAATAAAGGCACTGGCACGTTCGGCCATCATGGCTTTACGTTCATGCATGGTACGCACCACATGTAATTCGGTAAGGTTGTGGTGTGCAATTTCATAATCCAGCATAAATTCAGGGATTACGCCGACCGCTTCACCGCCATGTTGAATGACCGCATCGGCTACTTGGCCCATCAGTCCGATACTTGCACCACCATAGACCAAACCAAAGCCATGCTCTGCAATATTTTGGGCCAAAGCCACGGCTTTTTCTAAATAAATAGGGTTGTTGCCCGAGCGTGAGCCACAATACAGTGCAACAAGGGGAGTGGTTGTTTTAGGAGAGACTTCTTGTAATTGATTCGACATATTGAATACGCTGTTCATCATTGTTTTTATTACCTTAGCACGTTATTTTTAACGGCTCTAGCCTAACTTTTAAGGATGACTTATTTATGTCGAAGCGGGCTGTTTTGCACAAAAAAACGCAAATAGTCGTTGCATAAAAAAGATGAAATTTTGTCTCATCTTGATATACTAAAAACTTGTTTCACCAGATATGAACGAACATGGGCAGTGATAGTTGTCACTCGGCACGTATAAAATTTTTAGAAATAAATACTTCAATCGCCTCCGCGCGTCTTTTATTCCTCACACAACAGATTTCTCGTTGCGCCATTCAGGCTGAAATTCAGGAGCATCACTCATGATCTTTGAATGGATGTCAGACCCTTCTGCATGGGTAGGCTTACTCACCTTAGTGGTTTTAGAGATTGTACTGGGTATTGATAACCTCGTCTTTATTGCTATTTTGGCGGAAAAATTACCACCAGAACAACGAGATAAAGCACGTAAAGTCGGTTTGTTGCTCGCGCTATGTATTCGCTTAGTGTTGCTGGCATCGATTGCTTGGGTCATGACGCTGATCACACCACTGTTCCATGTCTTTGAGCATCCTTTCTCGGGACGTGATCTGATTCTGTTATTTGGTGGGGTATTTTTACTGTTTAAAGGCACGATGGAACTCCGTGAGCGCCTTGAAAACAAGCCAATGCTCAAAGAAGAAAATCCTGTGCATGCGACTTTCTGGATGGTGATTATTCAGATTGTGGTTCTTGATGCAGTGTTCTCGTTAGATAGCGTGATCACGGCAGTGGGTATGGTGAAGCAACTCCCCGTGATGATGATTGCGGTGGTCATTGCCGTTGGCATTATGCTCTTAGTTTCTAAACCGCTGATGAATTTCGTCAATCGTCATCCGACTGTGGTCATTTTGTGCCTATGTTTCTTAATGATGATTGGTTTTTCGTTATTGGTTGAAGGCTTCGGTTTCCATATTCCAAAAGGCTACTTATATGCTGCAATTGGTTTCTCTGTACTGATTGAATTCCTGAATCAGACTATGCGTCATAATCAGGAAAAAATGGTGACTACGACTGATTTACGTTACCGGACTGCTTCAGCTGTCATGCGTATGTTGGGCGGGAAAAGTGCCTCAGAAACTCAGAACGATAATCATGAAGACGTTTTGGCAACGCGTGCATTTGCCGATGAAGTCTTTGATGAAGACAATGGCGTGTACCACAGCGTGATGGTGCAGGGGGTGTTGGGTCTGTCCGAACGTCCTGTGAAATCAGTGATGACACCTCGTCCAGAGCTGGAATGGATTGATTTAGACGAAGATGCTGAATTTATTCGTGAGCAGTTATTAAGTACAACACATTCACGTTTGATTGTGGCACATGGCGAATTAGACAATATCGCAGGTGTGGTGTTAACGCACAAAATCATGAACGAATATATTGAAACAGGTGAGGTGAACTTTGAAAAGCACCTGCGTGAACCTGTGATTGTGCATGAAAATGCACAAGTGTTGATGGTGATGGAACAAATGCGTCAAGCACCGCTACAAATGGCGATTGTGTTAAATGAATATGGTTCAATCGAAGGGATTGCAACACCAATTGATGTGCTCGAAGCCATTGCAGGTGAGTTCCCAGATGAAGATGAACTCGATACCGTTGCAGAAAGTTTAGAAGATGGTACGTTGATGCTGGACGGTTCAACTGATATTCGCCATGTGTCCTTATTATTGGGCTGTGATTTGGTGGATGAGTCAGAGCAATATTCGACACTTTCTGGTTATATTTTATTTCACTTAGGGCGTTTGCCTGAAAATGGTGAAAAATTAACAGCGGATGATCATATTTTTGAAGTGGTGACGATGGACGGTCATAAAATTGACAAGGTTCATGTGATTAATGTGCATAACCCGAGTGAAGAGCACTAAACTTCAAAGTTAAATGGATCTATGCTTTTGCCCAAATAGCCCACTCAGTTGGGCTATTTTTAATTCAATATTTGCAGAGTAACAAACATGTCAGAAATACAGTGTCCATGTGGTTTAGGCGTGTATGCCGAGTGTTGCCAGCTTTTACATACAGGTCGTGAACAAGCCCAAACCGCTGCCCAGTTAATGCGATCTCGTTACAGTGCTTTTGCCTTACAGCAAATTGACTATATCGTTGCGACGACTGCACAAGGTCAGCAAGCCTTCTTAGATGTCCCTGCGATTACAGCTTGGAGTAAGGACAATCAATGGTTGAAGTTAGAGGTGGTACAAGCCCAAGAAAAGCTAGATAAAACGCATGCGCAAGTCGAATTTAAAGCGCATTATCATGATGGTCAGCAAGCACATATACACCATGAAATTTCACATTTTGTGAAGCACAATACGGCTTGGTATTTTCTCGATCCGACTGTAGAGATGCAAATCACCATGAAACAGCCGTGTATTTGTGGTTCAACGAAAAAATTTAAGCAATGCTGTGCGCAATTTCTGTAACTTTTTCTAAAATTTGACTTAGAATAGCGCGCATCTTTTACCCATCAGCGGATGAAGGGCAATGTTACTCACCATTATTTATATCATTGCAATTACGGCAGAGGCCATGACAGGAGCGTTGTCTGCGGGACGACGTAGTATGGACTGGTTTGGGGTGGTGCTGATTGCCTGTGTGACTGCCTTAGGTGGTGGTTCAGTGCGTGACGTATTGCTGGGACATTATCCGCTGACTTGGGTTAAACATCCTGAATACCTGATTCTGACCTGCTGTGCCGCTTTTGTGACTATTTTAATTGCCAAGTGGATGCGTCACTTACGCAATATCTTCTTGTTGCTGGATGCCCTCGGTCTGATTGGCTTTACCATTATTGGTTGCCAAATTGCATTAGAAATGGGACATGGTTTTGTGGTGTGCGCAGTTGCGGGTGTTTTGACGGGTGTATCTGGCGGTATTTTACGTGACATTTTATGTAACGATGTGCCACTGGTATTCCGTCGTGAGCTGTATGCGTCTATTTCCTTTGTGGCAGTCATTTGTTATTGGATCTGTCTAGAACTCGGTTTATCGCTAGAGCTAACCGTGATTGCTACCTTAGTCTTTGGTTTTAGCTTACGTGTGATTGCGATCTATTTTGGCTTAGAAATGCCGAAATTTATTTATAAAGACGATGACGAACAGTCAGCATCTTCTAAAGACCTCTCTTAGTTTCATAGTAGAATGACCGTGAGTGATCATGGTCATTCTGCATCTCACACAATACTTAAAATAGCAAAATCATAATTCCTGTTGTGAAGGCAGCATGCATTCTTTCACCCTATCAGAGATCTTGTTATGGATTTAGTCTCACGCATACAGCGTCTGCCAATTGGACGCTTTCACTACACTTTATTGTTGGTCATCGGGCTAGGCTGGATGTTTGATGCCATGGATACGGGTTTAATTTCCTTTATCTTGGCCAAAATGGCTGAAGACTGGGCCATGACACCTGCTGAAAAGGGCTGGGTGGTATCTATCGGCTTTGTGGGTATGGCAATTGGTGCAGTGTGCTCAGGCGCTTTAGCTGATCGTATTGGGCGTAAAACTGTTTTTGCTGTCACTTTGGTGATTTACAGTCTTGCGACAGCAGCCTGTGCTTTTGCTCCCAACTTAACTTGGCTTTTGCTATTTCGTTTTGTGGTCGGTCTAGGTTTGGGTGGTCAGCTTCCGGTTGCTGTAACTTTGGTGAGTGAATATATACCTGCTCATGTGCGTGGGCGCTTTATTGTATTACTAGAAAGTTTTTGGGGCTTGGGCTGGTTGGTGGCTGCCTTGGTTTCTTATTTTGTGATTCCAAATTTTAATTGGCATGCAGCCTTTTTAATTGGGGGCTTGCCTGCACTATATGCCATCGTTATTTGGAAGTTTGTGCCTGAGTCTATTCCGTATTTAATTAACCGTGGCCGTCATGCTGAAGCACATGCCTTGGTTAAAAAAATTGAAGCCAAGTGCGGTGTAGAGGTGATTGAAATATTTGAAGTGAAGCCTGTTGCGCAGCAGCAAAATGTGTCATTTAAACAGCTCTGGTCGGGTGTATTTGCACGCCGTACCCTGATGCTGTGGCTCATTTGGTTTGGTATTGTTTATTCGTATTATGGCATTTTTACCTGGTTGCCAAGCTTATTGGTCAAACAAGGTTATACCATTGTGCAGTCTTTCGAATATGTACTGGTCATGATTTTAGCGCAGTTGCCAGGTTATATCGTGGCAGCATGGTTGGTCGAAAAATTAGGACGCAAAGCCACGTTGGCAGGCTTTATTGGCATGTGCGCAGTATCGGCGTATTTCTTTGGACAGGCAGAAACCGTCACGATGATTGTGGTTTGGGGCTGTTTAATGTCTTTCTTCAACCTTGGTGCATGGGGCGTACTGTATACCTATACACCAGAACAATATCCAGCCAATATTCGCGCTTTTGGTTCGGGCTGGGCAGCCGCCATTGGCCGTATGGGGGGGATTGTCGCGCCCTTGGCAGTCACGCACATGATGGTCATGAACAATGGCTTTAGTATGGTCTTTACCATGTTTACTGCCGTACTGTTTGCGGTTGCCTTTGTGATTTTGGTCTTGGGTGAAGAAACCAAAGGCAAAACTTTAGAGTCTTTAGGCTTATAAGTTTGGACAAAACAATTTGTTTTGGCAGTGCATCTAAATTCAGCGGATCACTGGCGTGAAAGCATGAATGCCCAACCTAAAGCAAACATCAGCAGGTGGTACAGATTAAATTCTGTGACCTGCTTTTTTTTGTGCTTGAAAATTCAAATTAGAAGTTGAACATTTATCATAAAGTGGATAATTTTACGGCAATAGAGCTGTCTTAAGACAAGATTTGTCGCTGTGTGTAAGTTTCGCCACTTGTGTCCAGCACGGCAGAGACATAGCATAAGAACCCATATACAAAAACGAATTTATTAGGATTAAAGGTTGTTATGACAAGCCTTGCGCATCATGCGACAGAAAACCGTTCCGTAGCAGAATTTACCGAACAAGCTTATCTTAATTACGCCATGTACGTGATTATGGACCGTGCTTTGCCACATATCAGCGATGGCTTAAAGCCAGTACAGCGCCGTATTGTCTATGCCATGAGTGAGTTAGGCCTCAAGCCCACAGGTAAGCCAAAAAAGTCTGCACGTACTGTGGGTGACGTCTTGGGTAAATATCACCCACATGGTGACTTGGCATGTTATGAAGCAATGGTGCTTATGGCACAGCCGTTTAGCTATCGTTATCCATTTATTGAAGGTCAAGGCAACTGGGGTTCACCCGATGATCCAAAGTCCTTCGCTGCCATGCGTTATACCGAAGCAAAGCTATCGGCCTACAGTGATTTGCTGCTCTCTGAACTCGGTCAAGGCACCTGTGATTGGCAGGATAACTTTGACGGTTCAATGAAAGAACCTGTAAATTTGCCTGCGCGCGTTCCTAATATTTTATTAAACGGGACAACGGGTATTGCAGTCGGGATGGCCACCGATATCCCGCCACATAACTTACGCGAAGTGGTCAAAGGCACGATTGCTCTTATTCGTAATCCAAATCTAACGGATGAGAAGGTTGCAGAGTATATTCCTGGGCCAGACTTACCGACCAAAGCCGAAATTATCACGGCGCCGGATGAATTACTGAAAATTCAAACGACGGGTCGTGGTAGTTACCGTACCCGCGCAGTTTATACGATCGACAAAAATGAAATCGTGATTACTGAGCTACCTTACCAAGTTTCTGGCTCTAAAGTCATTTCGCAAATTGCAGATCAGATGCAGGCGAAAAAACTGCCGTTGGTCAGTGATTTACGTGATGAATCAGACCATGCAAATCCTACGCGTTTAGTGATTGTCTTACGTTCAAATCGTATTGATGCTGAAGCGGTCATGAGCCACTTATTCGCAACAACTGACCTTGAGTCTAGCTATCGCGTCAACATGAATATGATTGGTGCAGATGGCCGTCCACAAGTGAAATCGATTCGTCGTATTTTGTTGGAATGGATTGAAATCCGTAAGACAACGGTAACGCGTCGTTTGCAATATCATTTAAATAAAATCGAAAAGCGTTTGCATATTTTGGGTGGCTTGATTGTGGCCTACCTAAATATTGATGAAGTGATTCGAATTATTCGTGAAGAAGATCAACCTAAACCGGTATTAATGGAACGCTTTGGGATTGATGAGATTCAGGCAGAAGCCATTTTAGAACTTAAGTTACGCCATTTGGCCAAACTTGAAGAAATGGAAATGCGCCGTGAGCAAGAAGAGTTGGAAGCTCGTGCAGCCATTATTCGTGAACAATTGGCCAACCCTGAATCACTCAAATCATTAATTATTAACGAACTCAAAGACGATGCGAAAAAATTTGGTGATGATCGACGTTCGCCAATTGTGCAACGTGAAGATTCACATGCGATCAATGAGCAGGACATGATGCCAGCTGATCCTGTAACGGTTGTGTTATCGGAAGCAGGTTGGATTCGTTCAGCGAAAGGCCACGACGTTGATGCCGAAAATCTAAATTTCCGCGCTGGTGATCAATACCTAAGTCATGCACAAGGTAAGTCAAATCAACGTGTATATGTCTTGGATGAATCTGGCCGTAGTTATGCTTTAGCGATTAATACTTTGCCATCAGCACGTGGTTTAGGTGAGCCTTTAAGTTCAAAATTATCTCCTGCAAGTGGCGTTGGCTTTAAACAGGTGTTTATTGCAGAGGATGATGCTGAGCTTTTAGCACTGAGCAATAAAGGTTATGGCTTTAAAACCCAAGCCAAAAACTTAGATACCAATGCCAAAGCAGGTAAGGCGTTCCTGACGTTATCTGACGATGCAAATCCATTGCCTTTACATGCGATTGAGCAATATACACATCTTGCACTGCTCAGTTCAGCAGGCCGTTTATTGTTAATTGACCTACAAGATTTGCCAAGTCTGAATAAAGGTAAGGGTAATAAATTGATACAACTTGAAGGCAAAGATCAAATTGTATCCATGACAACACTTAACCTAGATGAAATAATTCAAGTGCTTGCAGGAAATCAGCAATTAAAGCTAAAAGGTGATGACTTGCAGAAGTATATTGGGAAGCGTGCCTCTAAAGGTGTGCTATTGCCTAGGGGATATCAAAAAGCAAATAAACTGTTGATTCAAAGATAACACTAGCATCCATTGATCGAAATACGTTATATATGCATATATTCGAGAAATGGATGCGATATTAAGCAGTAACAAGTTAAATAAAGAATGCTTAGTATTGAGAAAAACAGTTGAATTATTAAGGATTTGTACAGGAGAATTGGGCATTATGGAAAAGATTTGGTTCGCAGAATACCAAAAGACAGGAATTCCAGAGACTGTAGAGTTACCGCAAGAAAATAGCTCATTGGTAGATATTTTTGAACGTAACTTCCAAAAATTTGGTTCACGTGATGCCTTTATCTTCATGGATAAAACCATCACTTTCGACCAGTTAGAAGAAGCAAGCCGTAAATTTGCGACATACTTACAAAGTTTAGGTTTGGCAAAAGGCTCACGTGTTGCCGTTATGATGCCAAACGTACTGCAATACCCAGTCGTGGCTTTAGGTGTATTCCGCGCGGGCCTCGTTCTTGTTAACGTAAACCCACTTTATACCGCACGTGAATTAGAGCATCAATTAAATGACTCTGGTGCAGAAGCATTAGTGATTGTTGAAAACTTTGCTTCTGTATATCAAGCAATTATTGGTAAAACGCCAGTGAAGCATGTTGTTATTGCTTCTGTGGGTGACATGCTTGGTGCATTAAAAGGCACATTAGTGAATTTTGTATTACGTTCTGTACGTAAGCAAATTCCAGCATGGAATATTCCAGGCCACATTCGCTTTAATGCGGCAATGTCAAAAGTGAGCGCGAGCAACTATAAACGTCCAAACTTAACCTTAAGTGATACAGCTGTATTGCAATATACAGGGGGTACAACGGGCGTTTCTAAAGGTGCTGAGCTGACTCACCGCAACCTAGTAGCAAACATGTTGCAATGTGATGGTATTTTCCAAAGCAAATTTGGCCAACAAGATGGCCAGCCAGATGATCGTATCTTCTGTGCATTGCCGTTGTATCACATCTTTGCATTTATGGTGTGTGCACTTTACGGTATGTACAAAGGTCAAGCCAACGTACTTATTCCTAACCCGCGCGATCTTCCAGCGGTGATCAAAGAATTACGTAAGTACCAGCCTACATTCTTCCCTGCTGTAAATACCTTGTTTAACGCATTGGTGAACAATGAAGAGTTTAAGCAACTTGATCACAGCAAAATGAAGATGGCGATGGGTGGTGGTATGGCGGTATTGCCGTCTACAGCTGAAGCATGGAAAAAAGTGACTGGTACAAACATTATTGAAGGTTATGGTCTTTCAGAAACTTCACCTGTTGCAACAGCTAACCCGCCTGCATCAATGGAATTCAGCGGTACGATTGGTATTCCATTGCCATTAACTGAAGTTGCTATTTTAGATGATGAAGGCAATGAAGTTGCTTTGGGTGAACAAGGCGAAATCTCGATTCGTGGCCCACAAGTGATGAAAGGCTACTGGAACCGCCCAGACGAAACTGCCAAAGTAATGTTTAATGGTTACTTCCGTACGGGTGACATCGGTGTGATGGATCCACGTGGTTATGTGAAGATTGTTGACCGTAAAAAAGACATGATTTTGGTATCTGGTTTTAACGTGTATCCAGCCGAAATTGAAGAAGTGATTGCCAAACATCCAAAAGTGCTAGAAGTGGCGGCAATTGGTGTGGCTGATGAAAAATCAGGTGAAGTGCCAAAACTCTTTGTGGTGAAAAAAGATCCATCTTTAACGACAGAAGAGATTCTTGCATTTGCGAAAGAAAACTTAACTGGCTATAAACGCCCTCGTTATGTTGAATTTATGGATGAATTACCAAAATCGAACGTAGGTAAAATTCTACGTAAAGATTTGCGTAAAACTGCCTAATCTTTCCGATCTAAAAAAAAGCGCCTAAGGGCGCTTTTTTTATTGCTACATGTTTTAAATACTTTTTTTCATTAGCCAGCGATCAAAATAGCGTCGACCTACACCAAAGACACCTAAGAAAATAAACATGGTGCCAAATTGGCGGCTAAAGCCTGAGCTGTTAAAGGTGCCATAACTTAAAATATTATCAATCAGGCAAAACACTAAAATTGCCAGTGCCCAATGCCAAAGTGGCCAGCGTTTAATGGCGGTGGCATAAAAGGAAATCCACATCATGACAAAGGTCAGTAGGGTAGACCATACATTGAGATTGGCGCAAATTACACACAGTAAAAAGGCCGCAATGGGAAGAACGACTTTTAAAACACGATCAACTTGCTTCTGATGACCGCGTTGCTGCGCTAGTGCATCATAAATTTGCTGTTGTTCTGGACTGACCATGGCAGAACCTATATACACAATTTAATAAAACACTCTATTTAACAAAATTTATTCACGAAATGCCATGCTATGATGCTTTTAAATACTTTTCATTATGAGAAAAAACAAATGCAAAGCATAAGTGGGATCATTTATCTCATTTTGGGGGCTTGTCTACTCCCTTATGTTTTTACAATGATTGCAAAAAAAGCGGCAGGGTTTACAGCCAAAGATCACCAAAACCCACGTGAAGCATTGGCAAAAGCAGAAGGTTTAGCCAGTCGTGCCAATGCTGTACAGCAAAATAGCTTTGAAAGTTTACCTTTATTTATTGCAGCCGTACTCATGGCTGAATATATGGTGATGCCACAGCGACTGATTATGACCTTTGGTATAGCCTACTTGGTCTGTCGTGTAATATACGGAATTTGCTATTTAAAAAATTGGGTAGCCTTACGTACCATCATTTGGTTATTGTCGATGTTGTGCCCAGTGACCATGTTGTTGTTGATTATAAAATTGACGTCTTAAGTTTTTTTTAGATGAAATTTTAAGACGAAGATGCAAAATCAGAAAAAATGAAACAAAAACCGTTATAATTATGCCGGTTTAAAAGATTTAACTAGTTTAAAGAGTGATGCTATGAGCTACAGCAATATCCCTGCGGGTAAAGATGCACCTAACGACATCTATGTAATTATTGAAATTCCTGCAAATGCAGCGCCAATCAAATACGAAATCGATAAAGATTCTGACGCTTTGTTTGTAGACCGTTTCATGGGTACAGCAATGTTCTACCCAGCGAACTACGGTTATGTACCAAATACATTGTCACTTGATGGTGACCCGCTTGACGTATTGGTTGTGACACCACACCCAGTTGAGCCTGGTTCAGTAATTCGTTGCCGTCCAGTGGGCAAATTGAATATGGAAGATGACGGTGGTGTGGATGCGAAACTTGTTGCAGTTCCACACGACAAATTGACGCCAATCTACAAAGATATTCAAGAATATACAGATCTTCCTCCGTTGTTGATCAGCCAAATTGAACACTTCTTCCAACACTACAAAGACTTAGAACCAGGCAAATGGGTTAAGTTAAGTGGTTGGGAAGGTGCTGATGTTGCAAAACAAGAAGTATTGAGCTCAATTGCTGCATACCAAGAAGCAAACAAATAATTGCTTTTTTGGAATGAGGCTCAGTTATTTTAGTTGTGACTGAGCCATAAAAAAACCTGCATCATGATGCAGGTTTTTTTATGCTTGTTTTAAACAGACTGAAAACTTAGAAAAGTTTTACAGGAATGTCTAAGAAGATACGCCATTCATTGGTGTCAGGCATGTAAACGTTGTTATACGCTTGGTCTGCACGGTAAATCGAGTTGCGTAGACGAAGGCTGGCATCTTTAGCAAAACCAGATTGAACTGTGTATTTCACTTGGTTAAAGAATTCGCTTTCTTTTGCGTTTTCAGATGTTACTTTGCCATTATCAACAGTTTTGATATCCCAGCCATAAACATAAGCAGACGTCCAGTTCAAGCCAGGAATACCATAGTCAGCAAAGTTCAAATTGTATTGCACTTGTGCTGATTTTTCGTGGTTACCAATAAAGTCTGAAAGGTATGAGTTCGCCACGTAAATTGATTGCGCGCCATCGGCATTTTCGCCGTAGTCATAACCTGTGTTGCCTGTGTTTTGTTGGTAAGCCAACATCACAGAGTGTGCACCTTGGTTCAATGTACCTGACAAAGACCAAATGCTGTTGCTACGGCCATCAACGTCTTTATTACCAATCGTAGATGAGTAAGTTCCAGCTTGTTTGTCCCACTTTGTATGGTAGCCATTAAAGTCTAAAGTCAAAGAGCGTTGTTCAGCCAACGGTAATGTATAGTTAGCATTGATGTAATGGCGCTCTAATTTATCTTCGCTGTCTAAGCCATAGTAAGATGCATTCAATTGATCATCAAACTTGTACTTCGCACCCCAAACGATCGCATTATCTAAATGACGGCCATCTGTATTGATTTGGTCTGAGTATTGGTTTTTGGTAAATTTACCTGCAACCAATTCAAGGTTTTGAATTTCACGGCTTTTAATTAAAGTACCTTCAAAGTATTCAGGCACCATACGTGCAGTATTACTTGCAAGAACAGGAAGGTCTAAAACTTGAGTACCATATTCAACAGTTGTGTTTGAAACACGTGCTTTCACACTCGCACCACCACGAGCCCAGTGGTCGTAAGTATCACCAGCACCTTTCTTGAGAACGCCTTTGCTATCTAGGCCTGTTTCACGTGGAATCATGCCGTTACCTGCATGTTTGTTATCACCCAATTTGAATGATGCATCACCTGTAACATTGACACCAAAACCAACTACACCTTGAGTAAAGCCAGATTCTAATTTTACAATTGCAGATTGAGCTGTTGAACGGTTGTCTGGTGCACCTTTTTTATCGCGATCAATAAAACCAGTACGGAACAATACAGTACCGTTAGCATCTTCTACAAAGCCTTTCGATTCGCTTTGTTCGCTTGCATATACAGAAGAAATTAGAGCAGCGTTTACAAGTAACGCCAGTGTCAATTGTTTTGATTTAAGCATTGGGAGAGAGCCTCATGCGAAAAGATGTTGTGAAAAGGTATGTCGATTGTATAAGTATTCTCTAAAAATACATTACTTTTATTGAATTTATACAACTAAAGTCATGCATTTTTCAGATAAGTAGTATTTGTGGTATTTCTAAGCTATTAGAGAAAACTGAAATTTATTTTTAATAGTTAGTAAAAACATAAAGATAGTTGGATCTAATCTTGATGAAGCTTTGGTGCTTGTCATTGCTAGGGTGAATAAGTTGAGAGGTGACTGATGCGGTATTGAGTTTTTAGATAATTTTTATTTTTTCAAAATTAAAATTTAACTTTTAATCAAAATTAGCCCAATGATTTAAAGCATGAAGAAAGTTTAATAAAGATATATAAATAACATTAAAAAAATAATAAAAAATATGCATGTATGTCGGCATGAGGATTAAAAAATAGAGTTCCTTATAAATATCAACGTTGTTTTTGATTGGTAAACTTTACTCAATGGTAAAGTGAGACTAGAATTTGCACGAAAATTTGAACGACAAAATGCCAGAACACATTTTAAAACTTTTGGGGATTCTATCATGCCATTCATTTCACTTCGCCGTGCGCTCTGTGTCGCGCTTTCATTGTATGCACTCCCAACATGGGCTTCAGAGATAACGGATGCCGAGACTCATGCAATTTCAGGCAGTGTGTCTATCGTAAATAAATATATTTACCGTGGTGGTGAAGAAAATGATGATGTGACTCTCCAAGGTGGTGTGCAATATGATCATCAAAGTGGTGTGTTTGCAGGATATTGGGGTTCAATGTTGGGCTATGACCCTACGGATGAAACACAAAACAGTGGCTTTGAACACGATGTTTATATTGGCTATGGCGGTCAATTAAATGATCAATGGAGCTATAGTAGCCAAGTAACTGCTTATATTTACCAAGGCGGTGGTTCAGTTTATAACGATGATCGTTCATCGAAGCGCCGTACTACAGGCATAGAGTTGAATAATACACTGAATTACCAAGACCTCAGCTTAGGTCTAGGTGTGTTGCTATCTGATGTGAATTACGGCAATGCTGGCGATGTATATGTCAGTGCGGGTTATCAATATGCGCTTCCTTATGATGTTACTGCAAAAGCATTAGTGGCTGCCTACATTTATAATGATCATGGCGATGATGATTTTGTAGAAACACGCAAAAGCTTCCGCTTTAATGAAGCTCGCTTAGGCTTAAGCAAAGCTTTAGGCAATACAGGTGCAGACGTTTTTGTTGAACAAGTGTGGGGAGGCAAAGATCGTATGGGTGAGAAATTTGATAATCCAACCTTGGTTGGCCTGAACTATAATTTTTAGTTCATAACGATGATGTGACTAAAACATATTGCTTTTGAGCGTAGAGTGCATAAATGTGAATTTATGCACTTTTTTTATGCATTTTTACGACACTTTGATGAAAAAGTGTGCATTAAAGGCGCTTTAATATATAAATAGTTACATGTTGTCATCGCATTGAAACTTTGGTCGACTTATCCAAATGGATGCATCGAAAAAATATGATTTTAGATATTAAGATTTATTTTTTTATATAAATAATAATAAAAAACAATATTTTATTTATTTCAAAGAACAACTTGAATGCTGAGCTGAGATTTATGAACTCAAAGTTGGCACAGCACTTGCTAATCCTTGTTGAGTATTCAAAATAAAATCGGGTGGGGATTTAAAATGTTAAAAAAACTATTGGCTGTATCTGTATTGGCAACAACATCTGGCGCTGTATTGGCAGAAGATAAAGCTGCAATGCCATTTGGTCTATCTTTTAGCGGTAATGCAGCGATCACAACAGATTATCGTTTCCGCGGTATTACACAAACAGAAACAGATCCAGCATTACAAGCAGGCTTTACTTTAGCGCATGAGTCAGGTGTTTATGTTGGCCTTTGGGGTTCAAGCGTGAACTTTGGTTCAGGTACGCCAAGCTTAGAATTAGATCCTTCTATTGGTTATGCAACAACTTTAGAAAGCTTTAGCAGCAAGCCAGTATTGGATGTAGGTGTGGTTTATTATAACTACCCAAGCGCAAGCGATTTAAATTGGGCGGAGTTATATGGAAAATTAACTTTTGCTGATGTATTTACGTCGGGCGATAGCTTACTCACCAACATTAACTATACCAATGATTATGCTGCATTCGACACCAGTAGCTGGAATTTCACTGCAGGTTATTCGGCACCCATTGGTGATACGGGCTTTGGCGCTGTGGCAGGTGTTGGCTATACTGTTGTAAATGATGAGAAAAAATATTCATTCAATGGCGATGATAATTACATCGATTGGAAAGTCGGTGTGAACTATGGCTTTAAGTCTATTCCAGGTGCTACGGCTGAATTGGCAGCAGTGGGCACAAACATTGATACTAAAGGTTTCACACATGCTCAAGAGCGTGGCGTAGAAACTGGTGCAGTATTTACGCTAACGAAGACTTTCTAATAAAGCTCAGCGTAAACTAGCTTTTAATAAGTTATAACAAAAGCCCTGAATACATTGTGTATTCAGGGCTTTTTTTAGCATTGTATTTTTGCTAAGCAAAGATTGATTAGGATGGACTGCGATAGGACAAGGCTTCTGTTAAATGCGCGGTTTGAATCTGCTCGGCCTGTGCGAGGTCTGCAATGGTACGCGCAACGCGTAGAACACGATGATACGCCCGTGCCGATAAATTGAGTCGTTGTTGGGCCATAGCCATGATGTTTTGCGCTGCTGTATCCAGCTGTGCAAATTGTTCTAATTGCTTGGGGTTGAGCGCCATGTTCACCGTATTTTGCCGTTGTATTTGACATTCGTAGGCTTGTAATACACGTGCGCGAACTGTGGTTGAATTTTCTACAGCTTGCGTGTTCTGTAGTTCATTTGCATGCAGTGGTGGTACATCAATATGCAGATCAATGCGGTCGAGTAAAGGCCCGGAAATTCGATTTTGATAGCGTTTAATGGCATCGGCTGAGCACTGGCAACGCGCATCTTGGTTAAATGCATAACCACATGGGCAAGGGTTCATGGCAGCCACCAACTGAAAGTTGGCTGGAAAGGTAATTTGGCGTGATGCCCGTGAAATGACAATTTCTTTAGATTCCAGCGGTTGCCTTAAAACTTCCAAGACTTTGCGGTCAAACTCAGGGAGTTCATCTAAAAAAAGCACTCCTAAATGTGCCAAGGTAATTTCCCCAGGTTTTGGGTTTGAACCACCTCCCACTAAGGCAATTGCAGATGCCGTATGGTGTGGGGCTCGAAAGGGGCGTTGTCCAAAGTGATGCTGACTATTGGCGATAGAATAAATACTGGCGACTTCAATGTTTTCCTGCATATTCAGTGGCGGTAATATACTTGCCAAACGTGAAGCCAATAAGGTTTTTCCAGTGCCTGGTGGACCTTTAAACAATAATGAATGTCCACCTGCAGCGGCAATTTCGAGGGCACGTCGTGGACGAAGTTGGCCTTTAACATCGGCCAAGTCAAAATTGTATTGACCTATTATGGATGTACTCGGTGCGGTGTAGGCAGTAATAGGTGCTTTTTGGGCCAGATGTGCACATACTTCATTTAAATGCCCTGCAGCAAAGACTTCAAAATTAGGGAGCTGCGCAGCCTCAGCGGCATTTTGTTGGGGCACAATGAGTGGATGTCCCAGTTGTTGGCAGGCAATAGCGATACTTAAGATGCCTGTAATTGGGCGTAAATGGCCATCAAGCGCCAACTCTCCAACAAATTCTAGCCCTTCTGCAGCCTGTTCAGGCAATTGACCAGAGGCAATCAAAATCCCTAAAGCAATCGGAAGGTCTAAACGAGAGCCATCTTTGGGGAGATCTGCTGGGGCTAAATTAATCGTTAGTCGCTTGTTTGGAAACTGAAAACCACTATTGATAATGGCAGAACGGACGCGGTCTTTACTCTCACGAACAGCGGCTTCTGGTAGTCCCACAATAGTTAAAGAGGGCAAGCCTTGACTCAAATGCACTTCTACTTCAATTAAAGGTGCATGTAAGCCCAAGAGCCCTCGGGTATAGATTTTGGCAAAAGACATATTGTTGTTCCATTATAGTGCGTTTTTTTTAATCATTATGCGTCTGTTGCTGCACCTATTTGGTGCTTATTTTTTGTTCTGTAATTCTTTTTCGAGTTGCTCAACGTGTGCCAAGAGGGCATCTAAGCGTGAATTTGCATGATTTAAAGCTGTACGTTGGCGTTCAATCTCTGCTTGTGAGACCAAATCCATTTTGCTGACAGTTTCATTTAATAGTGCTCGTATATTGTGTTCAATATCTTTTTTGGGTTGTTCAATTTGCTCAAGAATAGCTTGTAATAAGGTTTCAATCATTTTATGTCTAATCCAATCATAAAATAGCGAGTGTAGCATTCACACTGGTTCGGCTATAGCCTTCGGCCGATTATATCGTATGAATCGATACTTAAAATCGTAATTCTTATGGTAAAAACGTCTAATTTTCGCGTTCAAGACGCAATTAAACGTATAAAATAGGTTATACATAAGCTTCGTGTTCAAAGTTTCTATTTTCCCCCGACCTTAGTAACTTTGGCATGAAAATTGAACATAAAACCTTACAGGTGAAATAAGCCGAAGGAAAACAAACATGAAACTTGTAACTGCTATTGTAAAACCATTCAAATTAGATGACGTGCGTGAAGCATTGTCTGAAATTGGTGTTCAAGGGATCACGGTAACTGAAGTCAAAGGTTTTGGCCGTCAAAAAGGTCATACTGAATTGTACCGTGGTGCTGAGTATGTAGTTGATTTTTTACCTAAAGTAAAAATTGAAATTGCGATTAGTGATGAAATGGTTGATTCAGTGATTGAATCAATTACCCGTGTTGCAAGCACAGGTAAAATTGGCGACGGTAAAATTTTCGTGACTAACTTAGAACAAGTTATCCGTATTCGTACCGGCGAAACAGGTGCTGACGCTGTCTAATTAATTGGCACGAAGTTTGCTGAGTACCTAATAACTCACAAAAACTAGGTTGGGGGATACGAATGAAAAAGATGTTGCTTGCGCTCAGTCTATCTGGCGCACTCTTAGGCGGTTCTGTTGCGTGGGCTGAAGAAGCTGCAACAGCGCCGACACCTACAGAAGAAATTTCAGTTGTAGAAACTGAGGCTACTTCAGCGGCACCAGTCGCTGAAACCGTTGCACCGGTGGAAGTTCCACCAGCACCAGCAAAAGAAGAAGTAAAACTGGACACAGGTGATACGGCTTGGATTTTAGTGTCTACTGCACTTGTTTTATTAATGACTATTCCAGGTTTAGCATTATTCTACGGTGGTATGGTTCGTAAAAAGAACGTACTCAGCACTATGGCACATAGCTTTGTAGCAGCTGGCATCGTAAGCTTAACATGGGTTGTTATTGGTTATTCGCTCGCATTTAGCTCAGGAAATGCCTTCATTGGTGGTTTAGATAAAATGATGCTTTCAGGCATTACCACTGATGCACTCACAGGCACAATCCCTGAAATTCTATTTGTTATTTTCCAAATGACGTTTGCCATCATTACCGTTGCAATTATTAGCGGTTCGATTGCAGAACGTATGAAGTTTGGTGCATTCGTTGCGTTCATTACGCTTTGGAGTGTAATCGTTTATGCCCCAATTACACACTGGGTGTGGGGTGGTGGCTGGTTAGGTAACGATGGTGCGCTTGACTTTGCTGGTGGTACGGTCGTTCATATTAACTCGGGTGTTGCAGGCTTAGTGGCTGCATACATGCTCGGTAAACGTATGGGGCTAGGTCGTGAATCTATGGCACCACACAACTTAACTTTAACTGTGATTGGTGCAAGCTTAGTTTGGGTGGGGTGGTTTGGTTTTAACGGTGGTTCCGCATTAGGTGCAAATGGTTCAGCTGGTTATGCACTCGTGGTGACACAAGTGGCAGCAGCTGCAGCAGCTATTGCATGGCTCATCACTGAAAAAGTGGTTCGTGGTAAATCATCGGTACTTGGTGGTGCGTCTGGTGCGGTTGCAGGTCTAGTGGTGATTACACCAGCTGCAGGTTTTGTCACTGTAGGCGGTGCCTTAGCAATGGGCTTGATTGGTGGTGTAGTATGCTTCTGGGGTATTACCGCATTAAAACGCGTATTAAAAGCCGACGATTCACTTGATGCATTTGGTTTGCACGGTGTAGGCGGTATTGTGGGTGCGATTTTGACAGCATTCTTTGCCAGCTCTTTCATCATGGGCGATAAAGCACCAACAGACGTGATGCATCAATTATGGGTACAAGTAGAAGGTGTACTTGCAACCGTCGCTTACTCTGCAGTATTAACATTCATTATTCTTAAAGTGATTGATCTTGTGATTGGTATCCGCGTTGAAGCTGATGACGAACGCATGGGTCTAGACTTAAGCCAACATGGCGAACGTGTAGAATAATAATTCGACATTATACTGATGATCTAATATCAATATATTGTGTAAAACAGCCCGAAAGGGCTGTTTTTTTTCTATATGTTGCGTAATGCTCTACAAAGCTCAGAATTTTTGCTACACTCTGAGGCCATTCAAAATTGTTCAATTAACCCGCTATGCATTGTCCATTTTGCAACGCTGCAGACAGTAAAGTGATTGATTCGCGCTTGGCTGCTGAAGGCTGTCAAATTCGCCGACGCCGTGAATGTATTTGTTGTGGCGAGCGTTTTACGACTTTTGAAAGTTATGAAGTGGTTATGCCACGTGTTATTAAGTCAGATGGTAAAAATGAGCCTTTTGATGAGGCCAAATTAAGACGCTCATTGCTACATGCTTTACAAAAACGTCCCGTGACTCAAGAACAAATTGAAACCGTATTGAGTGACATTCAACTGCAAATTCGTCGTTTAGGCGAGCGAGATGTGAAATCACGAACCATTGGTGAAATTGTCATGCAGTCTTTATTTGCCTTAGATCATGTGGCTTATGTACGATTTGCATCGGTTTATCAAGATTTCCAAGATGTGGAAGCATTTCGTCGTCAAATCGAACAGATGCAACACCGCGATCAGTAAGTGAAAGATATAGGAATACGCACAACATGTCAGAGCTGAGCCCAGACCAAATATGGATGCAACGTGCGATTGCATTGGCACAGCTTGGGCAATACTCGACACGCCCAAATCCCAATGTTGGTTGTGTATTGGTAAAAGACGGCCAGCAGGTGGGTGCAGGTTTTCATCCTAAAGCGGGGCAACCGCATGCAGAAGTGTTTGCCATGCGTGAAGCTGGCGCTTTAGCCCAAGGTGCGACGGCTTATGTGACTTTAGAACCTTGCGCGCATTTTGGACGTACGCCTCCATGTGCCAAAGGTTTGGTTGAAGCAGGTGTTGCAAAAGTAGTTGTGGCTTGTCCAGACCCGAATCCATTGGTTGCGGGTAAAGGCGTTCAAATTTTAAAAGATGCGGGTATTGAGGTTGAAGTTGGGGTATGTGAAGCAGAAGCCCACCAGCTTAACTTGGGCTTTTTGAAAGCCATGGCGACAGGTCAGCCTTATGTACGTTTGAAAGTTGCATCGAGTTTGGATGGTCGTACTGCGATGGCTTCGGGTGAGTCAAAGTGGATTACAGGCCCAGAAGCACGCTTAGATGTACAACATTGGCGGGCAATTTCGGGTGTGGTCATTACAGGAATTGAAACGGTATTGGCGGATGATTGCCAGTTAAATGTACGCCAATTATCAGCAGATATAGATCTCAACACAGTTGTACAACCCAAGCGTTTAGTCTTAGACCGTCAAGGTCGCTTAGCTTTAACGGCTAAACTATGTGAACAGCCTGAAACTTTAATGGTCATGGGGCCATATCGTCAGGAACTTGCAGATTTAGGTGTAGAACAAATCGAGGTTCAACCTTTAACGGATTTAATCTCGCTTCTTGCGCAGCAGTATCAAATTTATGACGTGTTGGTAGAAGCAGGTGCAACATTATCGACTGCCTTTTTACAAGAAAAACTGGTAGATGAAATTATTAGTTATGTTGCGCCGACCTTTTTAGGGTCGTCAGCACGTGCCATGTTTAATGCTGAATTTAGTGTGATGGCAGAACAACTTCGCTTTAAGCTCAAACATGTTGCCCAATTCGGTCAAGATGTTCGCTTGAGCCTTATTCCAGAGTCAGTATGAGTACAGAGTCTACGTCTACGGTTTATCATAAACGTCGCCATGCAGCACGTACCACAGATGAATATCTTTTTCATCAATTGGTGCCGTACTTAGGGAACAAACGTCGTTTACTGCATTTGATTTTAGAAGCCCTTGAGCAAACAGGCACATTGAATCGTGAAGATGGTCGAGCACCTATTTTTGCCGATTTTTTTGCAGGCTCAGGTGTAGTTTCACGCTTAGCACGACAAAATGGTTATCGTGTGATTGCCAATGACTGGGAACCATATAGTCATGCATTAAATAGCGCAGTATTATCTTGCGTTGAAGCACCTACATTTAAAGAATTGGGTGGCTATCAAAAAGCTATTGATTATCTTAATCGCCTACCTGAAGTGAAGGGTTGGGTGACGCATAATTTGTGCCCGCGTAATGATGAGATTTACGATCCTAGCCGTGACCGTTTGTTCTTTAAACGCCGTAATGGTATGCGTATTGATGCTATTCGCCAGCAAATTGCCACTTGGCAAACTCAAGGTGCAATTAATGACGTCGAAATGTCGGCACTGTTGGCGCCTTTATTATATTCGGCAAGTTTTGTATCAAATACTTCAGGGGTGTTTAAAAGCTTCCACCATGGTTGGGGCGGTAAAACACAGACTGCATTAGAGCGTATTGAATCTTTATTGTGGTTAACGCCAAGTCGTTTTTGTGAATTGGGTGATCCGAAAAAGCCTGCCGCTGAGATGTGGTGTGTTGATGCACAACATTTGGCAAATCAAATGAGTGGCTTTGAAGTGGATGTGGCTTATTTAGATCCACCTTATAACCAACATGCGTATAGTTCTAACTATCATGTACTTAATGCGCTGACTTTGTGGGATCAGGTAGATTTACCTACACCAGATACCAAAGGCTTTAAAAGCGGTATTGACCGTGCATGGCGTAAAGAGCGTCCGAGTCCCTATAACTCGTCCAAGCATGCCCAAGAAGCTTATGAAAAATTAGTCGAAACAATTAATGCACGTTATATTTTGACTAGCTATTCAACGGATGGAAATATTAGTGCGACAGACTTGTTGCAAGCCAATTTAAAACGTGGCCGTGTGACCTTATTAACACAAGATGTACCACGTTATCGTGTGAGTAAACAGCGTCAGTCTGAGCGTGCACGTGTACTGGAATTTATTGTGATTACAGATACGCATGCAAAGTCAGGCCCACCAATACGCCAATTACTTGGGCAGTTGCATCATTTTGCAGAGCTTGGCGGGGTAGATACAACCGATGTCAGCACACAATTGGCATTGTGGTAAAACAAATACAATTTAGAGAAGCGTATGTTTACAGGCATTATTGAAAGTTTAGGTCAGGTCGAAAGTATCCAAAATGTTGGGGGCGATGTACGTTTACGCATTCAAACTGATTTGGATATGTCGGATGTGCATTTAGGCGATTCAATCGCAACCAATGGGATCTGCTTAACCGTCATTGATTGGGGCTCAAATTGGTATGTAGCCGACGTTTCACGTGAAAGTTTGAATCGAACAACTTTGGGTGCATGGCAAGTAGGCCAGCCTGTGAATGTTGAAAAAGCAATGCTTCCGACCACACGTTTTGGCGGGCATATTGTCTCTGGTCATGTTGATGTCGTTGGTGAAATTACCTTAGTACGCTCAGATGCACGCTCATTGTATTTTGAAGTGACTGCACCTGCTGAAGTGGCAAAATATTTAGCAGAAAAAGGTTCAATTACAGTCGATGGTATTAGCCTGACCATCAATCATCTCAATGGCAATGTATTGAGTTTAAATTTAATTCCACATACTGCTGAGCGTACCAATATTGGTACATGGAAAGCAGGCACGCGTGTGAATTTAGAAGTTGATGTGTTGGCACGTTATATTGAGCGCTTATTGCTGGGAGATAAAGCAGCAGAAGCCAAGGCAGAATCTAAAATTAGTCTCGATTTTTTGGCTGAAAATGGTTTCCTAAGATAAAAAAATAAAGCGGTAAAAACGAACAGTTTGATTGAAAAATTGGACTGTTTTTTTTATTTTAGGTCATAATGCGCTCGTGATGAACGTGATTGCAGAAATTGGATTGGGTTGATGATTGATTTTTTACTGAATTTAGAACAATGGTTGCCCATGCTGTTAGAGCAATACGGTTTGTGGATTTATGCCATTTTATTTTTGGTGATTTTTGCAGAAACTGGTTCAGTATTTATGTTTTTCTTGCCAGGAGACAGTTTGTTGCTGGCGATTGGTGCGCTGTGCTCAACAACAGAACTAATACATTTACATTATATGATCCTACTTTTGTTTATTGCATCGGTATTGGGATATAGCGTGAATTACTACACGGGAAGTGTATTGGGACTTAAATACTTCAATCAGCATAATCGTTACTTTAAGCCAGAATATTTAGCAAAAACCAATCGTTATTTTATGAAGCATGGTGGCAAAACCATTTTAGTCGCACGTTTTGTTCCGTTTGTACGTTCATTTGCACCTTTTGCAGCAGGTTCGGCGCACATGAATTTTGCCATGTTTAGCTTTTATAATGTGGTAGGTGGTCTGATTTGGATTGGGTTGCTATTGGGAATTGGTTATGGCTTAGGTCATACAGTCTCGGCGGTGGCGGAGCTGATTCCCTAACGGATTGGTGACGGATCAAAAAATTGAAAGCCTGCAATGTTGCAGGCTTTTTACTGTATTAATGTTTGATGACTTGCAGTGATGCAGTGGCATCAGATGTCATGTGGTCAATATTTTGAATTGAAAATAACCCTTTTTCAGCTTCACGTGTTAAAAAAATACGAATGGAGTGAAAGTCGGAGTGGCTCAGCCATAGTGAGCGTGCCGAAATTTCCCAAGTTTCCCCAGTCGGCAATGCCGAAATTTTTTGAGTAATGTCGCTTAAGATGTCCATTTTAGACTCCTGATGAAAGGATGTGGCCAGGCTTAAGGCTGGCCTATGAACATCTTGTTGCAATTATATGTCAGTTTGATGACAAATAATCTATCCCAAAGAATTTTTTAAGTTGATTTTAAGATTCAATTTTTTTATCTGAAAAATTTGAATTTTTTAAAATATATTCAATTTCTTCTTGGGCTGCAGCTTTGAGTTCTGCACGAAATGCATTGACTGACTTTTCAATCAGGCTGTCTGCCTCAAGCTCTAAACGAACACGAACACTTTCTAATTCTGACAACATGGCATGGTCAGGTATAGATAAGTTTTGGGCAAAATTGAAGGCAATACCTTCAGGGTTTTTATGATAGCGTGCCGTATAAGTCTGAATTTCACGGTCAATATTTTGACGAATCAGCGCGAGGGTTTGGCTCTGCTCAGCATATTGGCGAATTTCATCTTGTTTCAGTCGTTCAACATAAGCCAATTGTTCAGCACGTTTTTTATCCAGTTTTCTTTCAAGTGCGAGCTGTTTACGCAAACGTGCTTCTTCAATTAATTCCGCTTTGCGCTTGGCATAAGCTTCTTCAATAATCTCAAAGGACATTTGCTGTTGCTTTTGGTCGGTGATCAGCCATTCCTGAATTTGACTTTCTGGCTTCAGCACATCACAGATGCGGCTGAGGTCATCAATAAAGGTCTGACGTACAGCATCAGGCACGTTTAACCAGCGCTGTTTAAAATCGGGACCAACATTTAATGCCACTGCAGCATCTCCTTGTATGAGTAATTAAAAGTCGTGTTAAAGCTTATAGGTTTGTGGTGCTATGCCTAAACGACGGTATTGTTTAAACTTTTCACGGCCAATTATTTTGGCGTCGTCATTATTTTCTATAATTTCAATAATGTGACTAAAATGTGAACATTGTTCAAGCGCTTGATTGTTAAAATTAAATACAATCCAGTCATCTTGCTCTGGCAAATGCTCTGAAATGCACACGGGTGCATGGGGTTGGTCTATGCCATGCGGGATGAAGCTGGCTTCGTCAAAAGTCCACAAGCGTTCATCCAACTGTTGTCTTAAGCCTTGGTCACTGCAGTAAAACCAAATACGTGCAGATTGACGAAGGATTTTACGACTTAAACGGCAGGCACTTTCGACCTGCCGTTCGGGACTCTTTTCAAACAAATAAAAGCTAATTTTAGCCATTCGTTACAACGCGATTTGCGAGGAATTGAACCAATAACGGCACAGGGCGACCTGTCGCACCTTTATTTGCACCTGAGTTCCATGCACTGCCTGCGATGTCTAAATGCGCCCAGCGGTAGTCACGTGTAAAACGTTGCAAGAAACATGCTGCAGTCACTGCACCTGCTTTAGGGCCACCAATGTTGGCAATATCAGCAAAAGGTGAGTCGAGTTGTTCTTGGTAGTCTTCAATGACTGGCATGCGCCATACACGGTCAAATGCGGTTTGACCTGCAGCCACTAAGTCGGCAGCCAATTGATCATCTGAACTGAACATACCTGTAAGTACTGAGCCAAGTGCAACCACACATGCACCCGTTAATGTTGCAATATCAATCACAAGGGCAGGGTTAAAGCGTTTGACATAGGTCAGTGTATCGCACAGCACTAAACGGCCTTCGGCATCGGTATTTAAAATTTCAACCGTTTGGCCACTCATTGTAGTCACAATGTCACCTGGGCGTGTAGCGTGGCCAGATGGCATATTTTCCGCAGCTGCAATCGCACCGACAACATGTAATGGCAGTTTCGCTTCACAGAGCGCACGAAGTGTACCCAGTACAGAGGCTGCGCCACACATATCGTATTTCATTTCATCCATGCCAGCGCCTGGTTTAAGTGAAATGCCGCCTGTATCAAAGGTAATACCTTTACCCACTAAAACGACAGGTGCTTCACTACGCTGTGCTTGATATTCAAGTGTGATAATACGACCTGGACGATCTGAACCTTTGCTTACCGCAAGGAATGCACCCATGCCAAGGTCAGCAATTTGTTGCTCATCAAGTACCGTAACTTTGAGTAGCTCTGGAAATTCAGCAGCAAGCGCCAAGGCTTGATCGGCTAAATATTCTGGGAAGCAGATGTTACCAGGGCGGTTGCCAAGGTCACGTGCAAGGCTTTGACCTGATTGGATGGCATGTACCAATTGTAACTGTGTGTCTGTCAGTGGGCTTGATGCTGTGATGAGATTCACTTGCTCCAATGCAAACTCATTCTTTTTCGATTTATATTCATCAAATGCATAGCCTGCTTGCGTTAGGCTTAATGCAAATAAATAGTGTAGCTCTTGTGGTAAGGCTGAAATATCAACACTGATCTGTTTGAATTTTTTTTGTGAAGTTTTGATAATCGTTTGAGCTAATTTCGCGAGTTTCGCAGGATTGAGTTCAGTCGATTTTGCAAGCCCCACTAAGCTACACATGCGACTTTCAGCGACAACACCATTGAGCGCTAAACTTTCATTGAAGCTTGCTTTAAATTGTGCTGCTTCTATAATATTATCTAAGTCATTGATTTTGTATAAAGTTGAAGCATTTTGAAGCTGCTCAGAATCTACTAATATCAACAAAAATTGGCTAGACGCATTCTCTTGGAATGACGTATTAATAGTGAGTTTCATATGCGGAATTCATGCCTTTTAAAATTTGCAAACCATTAAACCATTGAAACATTTTCATGAATAGAGTTTCAATGTGCAACATGGGTATAGGTTTTATATTTTCAACATTCGGGTAAAATAGCGCTAGTCTTTATTACCCAATTTTCTGGAAGAATTAATTTGATTATTCGGCGTTATTTGGTCAAGCAAGTTGTGTCGACGTCCTTGGTAGTGATTGCTTTACTGACCTTAATCATGATGGGCGGCCGGCTAATCAAGTATTTTGGCGTCGCAGCGCAAGGCCGTTTGGATGCGGGAATTTTATTTAGCATTATTGGTTATCGCTTACCTGAATTTCTCACCTTAATTCTTCCACTGGGCTTTTTTATTGCGCTCATGCTGGTTTTTGGGCGTATGTATGTCGACCATGAAATGGCCGTCATGAATAGTAGCGGTGTCAGTCGCAACCAATTGGCGCGAATTTTAGTGCCAATGACAGCGGTTTTTCTGGCAGCACAAATGTTTTTAATGATGTGGGCCTCACCTTGGGGATTACGTCAGTTCGAAGCATTGACCACCACACAAGCAGTACGTGCAGGTTTTGACTTGGTCCGTCCTAAAGAGTTTATTCCTTCGGGGCCATATACTATTTATGCAGGTGACTTATCTGAAGACCGCAAAAATTTAAAAGACATTTTCTTTTATCAGCGCTCAGCTAAACCAGATAAACCTGACGTGATTATTTTGGCCAAAGAAGCAACTCGTGTGGACGTTGAAGATAATGATGGCGCCAATGTCGTGGATTTGGTCGAAGGGCGTCGTTATGAAATTTACCCTGGGCGACCACGTTATTCGCAAGTGGAGTTTCAAACTTATCGTTTACGCTTAGAAAATAACAAAGAAGCGCAATTTGAAAGTACTGAAGTTGAAGCATTGCCGATGTCACAACTGTGGCATAGCCGTGATGATGCTGTAGTTGCGAGTGAGTTAGGTTGGCGTATATTCGTGCCATTTTCAATTGTGGTGGCATTGATGTTAGCAACCGCTTTATCTGAAGTGAGCCCACGCCAAGGACGCTACTTAAAACTTTTCCCCGCTTTACTAATTTTTGCCAGCTTAATTGTTGCACTTATGGCGATTAAAACGCGAATATCGAAAGGGGAGATGGGCATCTTCGCTTATCCATTGGTGCTGTTGGTGTACGCCGTGGCAGCCGCACTCTTTTCGCGTAAACAAAAATTGGCACCTAAAATTAAGAAACAGATTCAGCGAGTGAGGTCGTAAAATGTTAGCACGCCGTATTGTTGCCAAACATGTGACTAAAACGACTGCACTTGCCATGTTAGGTGCAACCGCCGTTTTGTCGAGTTTGCAGGTTTTATTTACTTATTTAGGCGAATTAGGATCACTGCAACCGAATTATGGGGCTTGGGATGCCTTTATTTATGTGTTGTGGGGTGCGCCGTATTATTTGAATGAAATCCTCCCGATTTCTGCTCTGATTGGTGCAGTACTGGGTTTAGGTACGCTGGCATCCAATAGTGAACTGATTGTCATGCGCTCAGTTGGGGTGAGTCTTTGGCGAATTGTTGGATGGGTGATTCGTTCTGCTTTAATTTTGGTGGTGCTGTCATTTGCATTAAGTGAATGGATTATTCCTTATACCAATGAGCAAGCCAAAGGGGTGAAAAGCCACCGCTCTGTTGCAGAATTAGGCGAGGTCAATGGTTATTGGACTCGTGAAGGCCAACGCTTTATTTATGTGGATTATGCTAACTCAAAAGGTGAGCTTAAAAATATTCAAGTCATTGATTTTGATAATGCATATCGCTTGCGTGGCACGATTGAAGCCGAGCAAGGCCAGTTTGTGTCAAATGGCACATGGAAACTCAACACTGTGCAACAAATGGATGTGTTAAAAGATGGCGATGCCACTTTAGCAAAAAACGCTGAACAGCCTTTGTCTTTGGCTTTACAGCCGAAATATGTGCACATGGTGACCCTTGATCCAGAAGATCTTTCACCGAGCCAATTGATTAGTTTTATGAGCTATATGCATGAATATAGTCAAGTTCCAAAAACTTATCAGCTCGCATTTTGGCAAAAAGTCGGTTCTCCATTTGCATTAATTGCTTTGGTAGTGATTGCCTGCTCATTTATTTTTGGTCCCTTACGTCAGCAATCCATGGGCTTTCGTTTGGTAATTGCCTTATTTACAGGCCTAGGGTTCTTCTATTTACAGGATTTCTTAGGTTATGCCAGCTTGGTGTATTCACCATCTCCAGCATGGTTCGTATTTGTTCCTATTGTATTGATCTTTATGGGTGGTGGTTATTTGCTCCACCGTGCACGTTAGATCAGGAAAAATCGGGTAAATCTATGTTCATGAACAGCATTAACCATGCCTTGAACATAGAGTCTTGACCGAAAATTCGGTAAGATAGCATGATTAATTTATAGACGAAAAAGAGTGTTCAATTATGACGGATGCAAGTGCTCGCAAAATCCCTCACGTTTTAGTCATTATGGATGGTGTGGGTCATCGTGAAGCGATTGAGGACAATGCTTTTTTAGCAGCTCAACGTCCAAATTTAACCGCGATGGAAGCAAAGCATCCGCATGGTTTAATCTCTGGCTCTGGTGAAGACGTTGGCTTACCAGACGGCCAAATGGGTAACTCTGAAGTGGGTCACATGAACTTGGGTGCTGGCCGTGTGCTGTACCAAGACTTTACCCGTATTACCAAAGACATTCGTACTGGCGCCTTCTTTGAAAATGAAGTACTGGTGGATGCTGTAGAAAAAGCCAAAGCAGCCAATGGTGCAGTCCATCTGATGGGCTTGTTGTCTGAAGGTGGTGTACACTCGCATGAAGACCATATTGTGGCGATGGCTGAGCTTGCGTTAAAACGTGGTGCGAAAGTGTATTTACATGCTTTCTTAGATGGCCGTGATACACCGCCAATCAGCGCACAGCCATCTTTAGAGAAATTAGATGCATTGTTTGCTCAATATCCAGGTCAAGGTCGTATTGCGACTTTAATCGGTCGTTATTTTGCAATGGACCGTGACAACCGTTGGGATCGCGTTGAACAAGCTTACCGTTTGTTGACAGAAGGTGAAGCTGTACGTACAGCCCCTACTGCGGTTGCAGGCCTAGAGTTAGCTTATGCAGCTGATGAAAAAGACGAATTTGTGAAAGCAACGCGTATTGGTGATGCAGCTCCAGTTCAAGATGGTGATAGCGTTGTCTTCATGAACTTCCGTGCTGACCGTGCACGTGAAATTACCAAAGCCTTTGTAGAAAAAGACTTTGCAGGCTTTGAGCGTAAAGTTGTACCTGCATTGTCTAAGTATGTGATGTTGACACGTTACCAAGCGACGATTGATGCACCTGTTGCATACATGCCAGAAGCGTTGGTGAATTCATTGGGCGAATACTTGTCGAACTTGGGTAAAACCCAGCTACGTATTGCGGAAACTGAAAAATATGCCCATGTGACTTTCTTCTTTAGTGGCGGTCGTGAAGATGAATATCCAGGTGAAAAACGTATTTTGATTCCATCTCCAAGCGTTGCTACGTATGACTTAAAACCAGAAATGAGTGCATACGAAGTTACAGATGAGTTGGTGGCTGCAATCAATTCAGGCGAATATGACTTGTTGGTGGTGAACTATGCCAATGGTGACATGGTTGGTCATACGGGTGTATTTGATGCTGCAGTAAAAGCTGTTGAAGCTGTAGATACTTGCTTAGGTCGTGTGTACGACGCAGTCATGGCGAATCAAGGTCACATGATTGTGACAGCCGATCACGGTAATGTTGAACAAATGCAGGATTATCAAAGCGGTCAGGTACATACACAGCATACAACTGAATTAGTACCATTCATCTATGCAGGCCCAACGTCAGCAACGATTGTGGAAGGTGGTGTTTTGGCCGATGTTGCGCCTACATTACTTCACTTGATGAAGCTTCCAGTTCCTGCTGAAATGCAAGGTCGCAATCTAATTCATTTAGATGCATAAATATTGATGAAAGGGTAGATGTATGGCGCAAGCACGTTGGATTTCTGGGGTAATTTTTGGCTCACTTCTAATGTGCTTTAGTCATACCACATGGGCTGTTGGCAAAAAGTCAGCAGCCCTTGATTTTGATGGCGATTATGAACAAAGTAATATGGAAGTTCCGGTGGAATCCATACAACAATTTGTTCAAATTTATGGCATTGTTAAAGACAATTATCTCAAAGAAAAATCAGACGATGATCTGTTTCAGCAAGCGATACAAGGCTTGGTCAGTGGTCTAGACCGCTATTCACGTTATCTTTCTCCTGAAGACTATAAACAGCTTTTACAATATACCGAAGGCGATTTGGCAGCAGTCGATTTTGACTTGCACTATGACACGATCGCGCAGCACTGGGTCATTCATAATCTCAAAAAAGATGCTGACTCTGCAAAACAGGGTTTAAGTAATGGTATGGCTGTGTACAAAATGGATGATCAAGAGCTGAAAAAGCTAAGTCATGTACAAGTTAAACAGTTATTAGATGGGGCGATTGGTTCAACATTGAGCCTACAACTGACCACACACAGTAAGCCAATTTATATTGTGCGTAATACCAAAATTGAAACCGATATTGAATCCCGTTTACTCAATAATCAGGTTTTGGTCTTAACGGTAAAAGTATTCCAGCAAGACACGGCCAATGAGATCAAACGCATTATTGAAAGCCATAGTGGGTCGAAGGTCAAAGCAATCTTATTTGACTTAAGAAATAACCCAGGGGGCTTATTGTCGGCAGCGGTAGAAACGGCAGATTTATTTCTCAACCAAGGCGTGATTGTTTCGACGCGAAGTCGCTCCGAAGGGGATCAGCAGTTTCAAGCTTTACCGAGCTTTGAATTTCAAAATATGAAAGTGGGCATTTTAATTAATGGTCGATCTGCCTCGGCAACGGAAGTCTTTACGGCAGCGTTAAAAGAGCATGGGCGAGCATGGGTCGTGGGTGAAAAAAGCTACGGTAAAGGTGTAGTGCAGAAGCTTTTTCCATTATCCAACGGTGCTGCTTTACAAATGACCGTATCGCAGTATTACACGCCCAATGGTCGAATGATTGAAGGCATTGGGGTGCAACCTGATTTTAGCTACCCACAGCATGAGATGAGTGAGCAGCAATATCTTGAGCATGTGACAGAGCAACTGCTCAATAAAAAATAATACTTATTCTTCGTCGGTATCGAGCCCAAATTTCTTTAAACGATAGCGCAAAGAGCGAAATGACATCCCCAGCTTTTTAGCAGCTAAGGTTCGATTCCAGTGCGTCAGATTGAGCGCATTTAGTAGAATTTCTTTTTCGATATTTTCTAGATAAGGCTCTAGTCCTTCTTCAGGCAGTTTCTTTAATGGCATACTGGTAACAGAGGCCATAGCAACAGCCTGAGAGGCATCTGTGTGATCCAGCACAGGTGCACTACGGCGCAGTGGGGCACTTTGCAAATGAGGTAAATCTATGCTGTCTGTGTCGCTGAGCGTGATGGCACGTTCAATAATATTGCGTAGCTCTCGCACGTTGCCTGGATAATATTGATTGAGTAGAAAATCTTGCGCGCGCTCTGTGAGGGCCTTGGCTTTAATATCCCATTCTGAGCAAATTTTTTGAATAAAATGCTGCGCCAATAACAAGATGTCATTGCCACGTTCACGAAGCGGTGGCAATTCTAAGTCCATCACATGAATACGGAAGAATAAATCCTGACGGAAGCGACCCTGTTGCACCAGTCCATCTAGATCTTGATGACTTGCACTGATAATGCGGAAATCGACATCAATTTCATGGTCTGCACCGACGGGACGAATCCGCTTTTCTTGCACAGCGCGGAGCAATTTTACTTGCATGCTTAGGGGTAATTCCGCAATTTCATCGAGGAATAAACTACCGCCATGTGCTGATTGAATCAGACCTTGCTTATCTTGGGTTGCACCTGTGAAGCTGCCTTTTTTATGGCCAAAAAGCTCACTTTCCATTAAGTCGCTCGGAATCGCACCGCAGTTAATGGCAATAAAGGGGCCTTCATTTCGATTACTTAGGCGGTGCACCAAATTTGCGACAACTTCTTTACCCGTACCTGATTCACCAGTAATAAAAACAGGTGCTTGTGAGCGAGCAATTTTTTTCAAAGTGATACGAAGCTGTTGAATTGGCAAGGATTGTCCAATCAACATTTTGTATTCTAGTGTGTCTTCTTGTGGTGTTGTAGAAGGAATTGGTTTATTGAGTGCTTTTTGTAGTAGTTGCTCTAAGTGCTTTGGATTAATGGGTTTGCTGACAAAATCGAAAGCACCTGCTTTGAGCGCTGCAATGGCAATTTCCATGTTGCCATACGCCGTTAAAACGGCTACAGGCAGGCTTGGGCAGTGCTCATTCATCCATTGTAATAGTTGTAAGCCATTACCATCAGGAAGGTTGAGGTCAGTTAAACAGGCATCGTATTGGTGTTCTGTTAAGCATTGGCGAGCTTCACTGAGTCGGTGTGCAATGTGTGTACGAATCCCCATGCGTGATAAAGACATTTGCATGAGTGTACATAAGTCTTCTTCATCATCGACCAACAGTACCAATGGTTGCTGTTCTGCCATATTTCCCCCCAAATAAAATCGATTAAACGGTCACGGCTAAGCAAGAAACTCTAAAACAGGCCCCTTGTTCTTTTTGTTCTACGTAGGTGAGCTGTGCTTGATTTGCTTCGCAAAAACTGTGCGCTAGGTACAATCCTAAACCAGTTCCTGTGATTTCGGTACTGAAAAATGGTTGAAATAATGCAGATCGATCATGTTCTGCAACACCAAGGCCGAAATCACGCACATCAATATGTATATATTTTTGATATGTATAAATATTTAATTCGATATGCGGTGTGCTGGGGTCATTATGTCGGATGGCATTGCGCACCAAATTAATCAGGACTTGGCGCAATTGACCTTCATCAAAGTGAATCGCCACAGGCTCTCGCATATTCAGTTGAATTTTATCTTGAATATCCGAAAGATCATCTTGAATGAGCTGAGGCATAAAGTGTTTTAATGGAATCAGTATTGGGCGCGTTTCTTTATTTTTCACCATATTGAGCGTGTCTTGCACAATACGGTCAATACGCACCGATTGTTTAGCAATCATGCTATGTAATAGTTTTTGTTGTGATGGATCACTATCTAAAAATAGATCATTGGCTTGAACGATGGCCGCCAATGGATTACGGATTTCATGTGCAATACTGGCAGAAAGCTGACCAAGGGCTGCTAATTTTAGCTGTTGTACATGCTGATTAATTTTTTGTGCATCCTGCAAGACCAGTAAGGTTAAGGTCTGGTGCGGCACATTCAGTTTTTGTACCCGAACATGAATATGAAAGCGACTTTGTTGTGATTGAAATTGGAATGTATCGCCATCGGGCAGTTCTTCAAATTTCATCAGCTCAAATAAGTCGGGTTGGGTTTTATACAGTGGATGTGTTTCATAGCGATACATCGGCGCAATGCCCAATAAATGACAAGCTTCAGGATTGCTGAGTACCACATGGCAGTTTTGGTCGAGCACCAAATAGCCCGTTTGAATTTGCTCTAAAATATAACGGTTAATATTTTGCAGTTGGTTTAATTCGAGGGACTGTGAAAAGTTCAAATTTTCCATGATCTGGAAGCGACGAATCGCAATTTGTCCACTTCCATAGACCACAAAAAATAAGAAGGCCAATAGAGCACTATTACCAATATTTTTCAGTGAGGTCAGCTCGAAAATGGAGCCAATAAATACTTGGTAAACGACACTAATGACGGCAATCAGTGTAATGAGTAGAGCTTTTTGTGCATTGAGTAAAAGCGAAGCTGCAAAAATACAAATGACGAACAGCAAGCTGATATGTAAATTTGGACCATCAAGTGCCAAGGTTAATAAGCTAAGCGCCGTAACATCGACAGCAAAGAGGCTTACCAGTTGCTTGGGAATATAAGCACGCACGCCACGCATTAAAAAAAACTGTAGGCTACTGATTAATGCATAAGCGCTCAGGACGTATAAATAAAAGCGCGGATACTGATATTCGACACTTAACTGTCGATAAGTCAGCATAAAAATCAGCAATAAGCCCGTACTGATAATGAAGCGATATGCGCTATACCACAGCCCGAGATGATACTGATTTAATTCCGCATGATAAGAAGGCTGGGGCATAAAGGATGCACTGGTATTTTTTAAGGTTTAATAAGGCCGTAGCGAATGGCTAGGTGAGTTAATTTGACGTCACTGTCTAAATTTAATTTTTCAAAAATACGGTAACGGTAAGTGTTGACGGTTTTTACACTCACAAAAAGCTTATCTGCAATCTCTTGTGCGCTAATACAATTGACCACCATCATCGCCACTTGCATTTCACGTTCTGAAAGTGCATCAAAAGGAGATTGTTGAGTGTCAGATAAATACGAGCTGGCCAATTGCTCTGCAATGTCGGCACTAAAGTATTTACCGCCTTGCATGACTTTGTTAATGGCACGCACCATTTCTGTAACAGGCGCACCTTTGGTGATATAGCCCTTCGCACCTGCTTTTAGGAGTAGGGAAGGATAAGGCTCTTCAGCAAGACCACTTACGGCTAACACTTTGGTGTCAGGCGCTGTTTGTAAGAGACGTCGTGTGGTTTCTACACCCCCAATACCTGGCATATTCACATCGAGAAGTACGACATTGGGGTGATGCTGACGCACCAGAGAAATCGCTTCTTCACCAGATTCGGCTTGCCCAATCACTTGTACATCGACATGGTCTTCTAGCATTCGACAAATACCTGTACGAACCAACTCATGATCGTCTACCACCAAAACTGTGATCACTGACATTCTCCCTCTGTTTTATACATGTCTTTTTTGTTACATAAAGCAAAATAAGCTTGCAATGAAACGACAAAATTAGCAATCCTATTCTTATCTACGATGAAAATATTTGATACACAATGTCGTGGGTAAAAATTGTTCTGCTATGTGCCTAAATGTAAGGCATATTTATGGTAATAGGCAAATTTTTAGCTAAATTACTAAGATAGAGTTGAGTAAGTAAAAGTGAAGAATTTAAATAAATCATTCGCACACGTGTTGGGCTTTTCATTTTTATTTGGCATAAGCACCGTAAGCTTTGCTGAAATTATTATGAATCCAAACACGAGTCAATCGAATTTGAGCTGGTCATCTGATGATGTCAGCCAACTTTTAAATCAAGATGTTTCATCTGCTACAGATGAGCCATCACCACAGGGTTCGACCAAAATCACCACCAGTGTGCGTAGTTCGAATGGCGTAACGACACAAAATGCACCGTCACAAACGGTACGTATTGTGGATACCAATAATTATGCCAACCAACCGAGCATTAATGCACGTGCGGCGATTGTGATGGATGGTCAAACAGGCGAAGTGCTGTACAGTAAAAACAGTAATGTTGCGCGTTCTATTGCATCGATTACCAAGTTGATGACAGCCGTGGTTATTTCAGATGCCCGCTTAAACATGTCTGAAAATATTACCTTACAGCAAGGTGATTTTTCATGTTCTGGCTGTAAGAGCTCAAGTTCGACTTTACGTGCCGGCGATAGCATGAATCGTGCAGAAGCATTGTTACTGGCGCTAATGAAGTCAGAGAACCCAGCAGCATCGGCTTTGGCACGTACTTATCCGGGTGGTCGTAGTGCATTTTATAGCGCGATGAATGCCAAAGCGCGTTCATTGGGCATGACCAGCACGCATTATGTCGAGTCTACAGGTCTACATCCGGGCAATGTCGCTTCAGCGCGTGATTTGGCGATTTTGGTGAATACAGCATCGCAATATGGTTTAATCCGTCAGTTTTCTACCACACCAAGTTATGACTTTAACTTGGGCTACCGTGTACTCAAATCCAATAATACCAATGCCTTGGTGCGTAATGGTGGTTGGAATATTAATATTTCTAAAACAGGTTATATCAATGAAGCAGGTCGCTGTGTTGTGATGCATACAACATTAAATAATCGTCCAGCTGTTGTTGTGTTACTGGGAGCCGATACCTCTCAAGCACGTACAGATGATGCAACGCGCTTAATGACTTGGGTAACTCAGTTACCAAAACGAATTTAAGGCTTAACTTCTTACTCAACTTGAGCTTTTTATTTTTAGGCTAAATTTAGCCCATAAAAAAACCCTGCTAGTGCAGGGTTTTCTTTATTCAATTAAATATGTGATTACATATTTGACAAAATTGAATCACGAACTTGATCCATTGTTGCATCGATTGACAACATTACGGCATCAGAGCATTGTTTGATTGCAGTATCAGGGTCTTTCAAACCATTACCTGTTACGGTACATACGATCACAGAACCTTCAGGAATTTTACCTGCTTTAAGGTCGCGGATTGCACCACCAATTGATGCTGCAGATGCAGGCTCAACAAATACGCCTTCATACATCGAAAGCATACGCTGTGCATCTAAAATTTCAGCATCAGTCAGTTCATCAAACCAACCTTGAGAATCGCGTACAACTGCTTTTGCATGGTTCCAGCTTTGTGGGTTACCAATACGAATTGCTGTTGCAATTGTTTCTGGATTTGCTACAGGTGCGCCACGTAGGAATGGTGCAGCGCCAGATGCTTGGTAACCGACCATCACTGGTAAACCTTCTGGTTTAGGGCCAGTGAAGGCGTCAGTTGCAGCATCGTAAATCACTTGTTCAAACTCACCTACAGGCTGGTTTGCAACAGCTTCTGTATAACCCATCCAGTGTGCAGTGATGTTACCTGCGTTACCTACAGGTAAGCAGTGGTAGTCTGGTGCACGGCCGAGTTCATCAACGATTTCGTAAGCAATGGTTTTTTGACCTTGCAAACGGTATGGGTTGATTGAGTTTACGATGGTTACAGGTGCTTGGTCTGCAACTTCTTTCACTAGGCGCATGCCATCGTCAAAGTTACCGCGGATTTGCATGGTGATAGCACCATACATCATTGCTTGCGCCATTTTACCCATGGCAATTTTGCCTTCAGGGATTAAAACGAATGCTTTGATGCCAGCGCGTGCAGCATAAGCGGCTGCAGCTGCTGAGGTATTACCTGTAGATGCACAGATAATTGCTTTTGAGCCTTCTTCAACAGCTTTTGTTACCGCCATGGTCATACCACGGTCTTTAAATGAACCAGTCGGGTTTAAGCCTTCGTACTTCACATAAATTTCAACATTTTTGCCAATTAAACGCGGAATATTTGCAAGTTTAATCAGTGGGGTATTACCTTCACCTAAAGAAATCGCTTTAGTAGTGGCAGACACTGGTAAACGGTCGCGATAGCGGTCAACTAAACCAGTATAACGATTGGCATTCGACATGATGATGTTCCAATTGTGTATAGAGCTTGGTAAGGGGAGAATTTCCCCTTAACCCGATTAATTATCAAGCGATTCTAAACGAATTCGTACAATTTCGCCATGAATGACAGGCAATGCTTGAATTTGTTGAAGGGCTTCATCCATTTTAGATTCTTTCACTGGATCGGTCAGAATCACGATAGGAATAAGGTCTTTTAAGCGCGATTGTTGCATGATGGCATCAATGCTAATGCCTGCACGGCTTAAAATAGTGGTCACTTCAGCTAAAACACCAGTTTGGTCTTCAGCATTAATACGGATGTAGTAACCTGTTGTCATTTCTTCGCGTGGCAGAATAGGTAAATCGCTTAAGCTTTCAAAAGCTAATTGCGGAATAGTCCCTGCACCATCTTCGGTATAAGAGATGTCACGTACGATATCGACAACGTCAGCAACAACTGCAGAAGCTGTAGGGCCTGCACCAGCGCCAGCGCCATAGTAAAGTGTTGGACCAACGGCATTGGCTTGTACTAATACAGCATTTTTCACGCCATTTACATTGGCAATCAGCTGTTCTTCTGGAATCAGCGTCGGGTGTACACGTAATTCGATACCGTTTGCTGCACGGCGTGCAATACCCAAGTGTTTAATGCGGAAACCTAAATCTTCAGCATATTTCACATCTTGTGCAGTCACTTTGCTAATGCCTTCAGTGAAGACTTTGTCAAATTGCAATGGAATACCAAAAGCGATAGATGCAAGAAGTGTAAGCTTATGTGCAGCATCAATGCCTTCAACGTCAAAAGTTGGATCTGCTTCTGCATAACCAAGCTCTTGCGCTTCTTTGAGTACGTCGGCAAAGGCACGGCCTTTTTCGCGCATTTCAGTCAAAATGAAGTTGCCTGTACCATTGATAATGCCAGCTAACCAATCAATTTTGTTGGCAGCCAAGCCTTCACGCATGACTTTAATAATTGGAATACCGCCAGCGACTGCAGCTTCATAGGCAATTTGTACATGATGATCATCAGCCAGTTTGAACAGCTCATTACCGTGCTCTGCGAGCAGGGCTTTGTTGGCTGTCACGATTTGCTTACCGTGTAAAATAGCTTCTTTGATCACTTCATACGCAGGGTGAATACCCCCCATAACCTCAATGACAACATCGACATCAGGTTGGCGAACGATCTCTAAAAGATCTGCGCTTTGTTGAACTGATGCAGGTAAATCAAGGTCAGGACGCGGGCGACGCGTTCCCACATGGGTAATTTCAATTTCACGACCGGTGCGACGTTTAATCTCAGCAGCATTTTCTTTTAGTAGTTTAAGGGCACCACCACCCACAGTACCAAGACCGAGGATTGCCAGACGAACTGGTTTCACGTCACACTCCATTTATTTCAGCAAATTTTTTAAGTGAACCTAGATCATAGCTAAAAAAAGCCTATGACTCTAGGAGATTCACAAATTTATATCTATCTATAAAAAACAGTAATTTAATCAATAAATTTTATTTATTTAAGCGTCCAATTAATTCGCTAGGCTCCATGTAGCCACCCAAATAAACACCGTCGGTATTATAAATTGCAGGAGTGCCATTTACGCCAATATTCAGACCCAATTTGTACATGTCGCGGACTGGGTTTTTGCATGATGCAGGAGGGAGTTGAACCCCTGAAATCGCTTGATTGAAGGCTTCTTGACGGTTTGCACTACACCAAACACTTTCCATTGCCGGCACAAATTGGTCACCACGTGGCCATGCAATATAGCGAACTTCGATGCCTTTGCTGGTAATCTCATCTAAATGTTCATGCAGTTTATGGCAATACGGACAGCTTGCATCGGTAAAGACGTAGATCACATGCTGTGTTTTACCTTTTGCTTTGTAAACAATGAGATCTTCAGTTTTGAGTTTTGCTAATTCTTTTTTGGTCACTTCAGACTGCAAACTTTCGCTGACATTATGCAAAGTTTTGTCACCTAAGCGGATGACATCACCTTGAATAATGTATTTGCCGTCGGCTGTGGCATACACAGAAGACATGCCTTCAAAGCTTACCCAGAATAAATTTGGGACTTCGGTGGCTTTTACACTGCTAATTTTGGCAGTAATGTTGGCTTTTTTCAGGCCTTCTTGCAGGGTCTGAATGAGACGTTGCTGTTGATTGCGTTCTGAAAGGGTAGAGGCTTCGCCCGTTGCTGGCGCACTTGCGGTTAAAGGCGCTTGTTTTTCTTCATCATTATTTGATTTGCTGCAAGCACTTAAAGCAAGGCCTGTAGCAAGTGTACATGCGATCACAATTTTTGAACGGGTAAATAGCATAAAAAACCCTTTTCTTTTCGCTTTTTAAAAAACAGGTGAGCTAGCATAGCAAAAAAATCGGGTGTGAAAAAAACTTCTTGGTCTGATATGCCATACCGTTAAGCGCGTGGATGAAACTGAGCATGGAGCTGTTGCATACGGACTTGCGCCACATGGGTGTAAATTTGTGTGGTTGATAAATCACTATGACCTAATAACATTTGTACCACACGTAGGTCTGCACCATGATTCAGTAAATGTGTCGCAAAGGCATGGCGTAATGTATGTGGTGAAAGTTCTGCTTGTATGCCTGCTTGTAAGGCGTAACGTTTAATGGCGTACCAAAAATTTTGTCGACTCATAATCCCGCCCAGTTGCGTTAAAAACACATAGTCAGTCGCAGTTTTATAGAGTTGTGGTCGTGATTCATTGAGATATTTTTCGACCCATTCACAGGCAGCCTGACCCATGGGCACCAAGCGTTCTTTATTGCCTTTACCGACAATGCGAATATAGCCTTGCTTCAGATTCATCAACTCTAATCTTAAATTTAAGAGTTCCGTCACACGTAGGCCACAGGCATAGAGCACTTCTAACATGGCACGATCACGTAAACCTAAAGCGGTTTGAATATCGGGTGCCAAAATAAGTGCTTCTACATCGGCTTCAGACAAATCCTTGGGCAGAGCTCGACCGAGTTTTGGGGTTTTATGTGTGCTGACAGGGTTGTCACTACGCAGTTTTTGCTCTCTCAGAAATTTAAAAAACGAACGCATGGCAGATAAGCAACGAGCAATTGAGCGTGGGCTTTTACCCTGTTGCGTTAGATGTAATAAAACATCAGAAATATCGTCTGCAGACCACGTCGGCATTGGGTGAGTAAGGCATTCACTACATTGGATTAAATCCGATAAATAGGCATTTCGCGTGTGCGGGCTAACGGTCTGTGCGATTAAATCGTCTCGATAACCTTTTAAAAAACTATAGTGTTCCGGAATGCTAACAGGAGTTGGAATACGAGGTTTTTTATTTAGCATGACGCACTCAGAATTAATGAATATAACCGATGGTGATGATTGATTTTATCAAATGTATTGTAACAATTCTTAGTAATCAATGTGCTATAACAGATGCGAATCATTATCGTATCTGATTTGGTAATTATTCTCATTTGTTTGTATACTGTTCAAAATATTTAAGGGTTGGATGCGGTGCGTTTATCTGATTTAAAAGTCAAACAAACTGCCATCATTAGCAAAGTAAATCGTACTTTGGATGGCGAAACTCAGACTGATTTAGTAGCAAGTCGCCTAGAAACGTTGGGTTTTGTTGCGGGTACGAAAGTACAAGTTATCACCAAAGGCATTTTTGGTGGTGATCCTATTTTAATTCAAGTTGGATTTACGCGTTTTGCTTTACGTAAAGTCGAAGCCGAAAAAATTGAAATTTTGCTTGAAGGGGCGTCAGCATGAGTGATGCTCTTCGTATTGCTTTAGTCGGGAATCCCAACTGCGGTAAAACCTCATTATTTAACCATTTAACGGGTACGCGCCAAAAAGTTGCGAACTATGCGGGTGTAACCGTTGAACGTAAGGTTGGTCAATTTGTATTGCCTTCAGGTAAGCCTGTACGTGTGCTGGATTTACCGGGTACTTATAGCCTAAATGCGACCAGTCCCGATGAAGCGATTACTCGTGATGTGGTGCAAGGTAAAATTGCAGAAGAAGGCCAACAAGATGCATTTTTATGTGTGGTGGATGCCACAAACTTAAAACTGCATTTGGGCCTTGTCATGGAAATGATTGAGCTGAAACGTCCTATTCTACTGGTATTGAATATGATGGATGAAGCACGTCGTCGTGGCATGCAGATTAATACGCAAAAACTTTCTCAGCGTTTGGGTATTCCAGTGGTAGAAACAGTGGCTGTACGTAATGCAGGCATTGAAAATCTCATGGGTGCGCTGGATGCAGGCACCTTTAGAACACCTGATGCTGCGTTGAGTGACGTGGGCAAAGCAGATTCTGTTCATGCACAAATCGAAAACATCTTAAAAGATGTAGTGGTGTATGTAGACCAAGAAGATAAGCGTTCTGACTTTTTAGATAAAATATTTTTACATCCTGTGTTTGGCTTGATTAGCCTTGCTGTGATGATGTTTGTGGTATTCCAAGCGGTCTTTGCGTGGGCTGCGCCATTTATGGATGGCATTGAAGGCTTCTTTGGTTGGTTTGGCGAAACCGTTGGTGCTTATATTTCACACCCAATGCTCAATAGTTTGGTGGTGGACGGCATTATTGCGGGTGCAGGTGGTGTTGTAGTCTTCTTGCCACAGATTTTAATTCTTTTCTTCTTTATTTTGGTTTTAGAAGAATCGGGTTATTTACCTCGTGCCGCATTCCTTTTAGACAAGTTGATGTATAAAGCTGGCTTAAGTGGCCGTGCCTTCATTCCATTGCTATCAAGTTTTGCATGCGCCGTACCTGGCATTATGGCAACTCGAAGCATTAGCGACCCACGTGACCGTTTAACCACGATTTTTGTTGCGCCACTGATGACCTGTTCGGCACGCTTACCTGTTTATGCGCTACTGATTTCTGCTTTTATTCCAGAAAAAATGGTTTGGGGAGTGTTCAATCTACAAGGCTTGGTACTGTTTGGCTTATATGCAGCAGGGATTGTGAGTGCTTTATTGGTTGCGACCGTACTTAAATTCTTCCAAAAAGATAAATCACAACATGCACTTTTAATGGAATTACCAAGTTATCGTATTCCAGATTTTAAGAGTGTTTGGATTGGTCTATTGGATCGCGCCAAAATCTTCTTAAAGCGTGTGGGTGGTATTATCTTTGCGCTTTCAATTTTATTGTGGTTCTTGTGTACCTTCCCTCAACCGCCAGAAGGTGCAACGCTGCCAGATATCGATTATTCATTTGCAGGAATGCTTGGGCATTTAATGCAACCTATTTTTGCACCACTTGGGTTTAATTGGCAGATTTGTATTGCCTTAATTCCAGCAATGGCTGCACGTGAAGTGGTTGTGGCTGCTTTAGGTACGGTATATGCCTTATCTGCAGCAGACGATGATGCTGTGGCACAAGGGCTATCAACACTCATCAGTACGGGTGACTTAAGCTGGTCATTGGCAACAGGTTTGTCACTGCTCGTTTGGTTTATTTATGCACCGCATTGCTTAGCGACATTGGCAACAGTGAAACGTGAAACAGGCTCAATGAAAACAGTTACATTCATGACGATTTACCTGTTTGGTTTGGCATATTTCATGTCATTTTTGACCTATCAAATTGCATCGCATTATTTAGGTTAAAAATTTAGATTAAAACATTTTACTTTGATGGTAAAAGGAGATTGAGATGATTGAAATTCTAATTGTGGCTGCTTTGGTCATTTGGAGTGCTGTCGTGGTGTTTAAAAAGGTATTTCCTCAAACATCGAACTCAGTCTTCACGTCTATTTCAAAAGCTTGTGCACGCCGTGGTTGGTCAAAACTGGCAACATGGTTAAAACCTGCTGCGGTTGCGGGTTGTGGTGGGAGTTGTGGTTGTTCTGCTACAGAAGAAGCACGCCCTCAAAAAGAGCAAGTACAGGCGGTTAAATGGAAGTAATTGCTTTAGCCATTGAAAATATGCTGTGTAAAAGAAAACCGTCATTTTTATGACGGTTTTTTTTACGCGCCGACACAAAAAAACCATCATAAAGTTAAAACAGAAAAAGCATTCAAAACAGCAAAGTGCTAACATTTCCACAGTTGTAAAATAGACCATAAACAGAGGCAAAAATGTTAATACAACGTGGTGGATTAAAAGTCGTTGCTGGGCTCGGAATATCTGGTGTTGCAGCAGTTAATTTCTTACATGACAAAGGCTACCGTGTTGCAGTAACAGACTCTCGAGAAACGCCACCCGGACATGACCAAATCCCCAGTGATGTGCAAACCAGTTTTGGTCAATTAGATCAAGAATTGTTATTACAAGCCGAAGAAATTGTCATTAGCCCAGGGCTTGATCCAAAATTAGTAGAAATACAAGCTGCGGTTGCAAAAGGCATTCCTGTGGTGAGTGAAATTCAAATTTTACGCCGCGCAACAGATAAACCGATTGTTGCCATTACAGGTTCAAATGCGAAAAGTACCGTAACCACTTTATTTGGCTTAATGGCTGCTGATGCTGGTAAAAAAGTGGCTGTGGGTGGTAACTTGGGTCGTCCTGCTTTGGACTTAACCAAAGATGATCCTGAGCTTTATGTGCTTGAACTCTCAAGCTTCCAACTCGAAACCACATCCAATTTGGCTGCTGAGGTGGCTGTAGTGCTCAATATGAGTGAAGACCATTTAGACCGCCATGGCGATATGATGGGTTATCACACAGCGAAGCACAGAATCTTTCAAGCTGTGAAAAAAGTTGTATTTAACCGCGACGACTCTTTAACACGTCCGTTGGTGCCAGATGCTACCCCAATGCAAAGCTTTGGCTTAAATGCACCTGATATTAATCAATTTGGTGTGTTGAAAGACGATGATGGCACTATTTGGTTGGCACGTGGTCGTGAGCGTTTACTCAATAGTGCAGACATGTATATTCAGGGCACGCATAATGTAGCGAATGCATTGGCATGTTTAGCATTAGGCGAAGCAATTGGCCTAAGCCTAGACAGTATGTTAAATACCCTAAAAACCTTTAAAGGTTTAGAGCATCGCTGTGAGTTCGTGAAAGAATTGCATGATGTGCGTTATTACAACGACTCAAAAGGCACCAATATTGGCGCGACATTGGCCGCAGTGGATGGCTTAGGGGCTGCCATTGAGGCCAAAGGCGGTAAAGTGGTCATTATTTTAGGCGGTCAAGGCAAAGGGCAGGATTTTACTGCACTGCGTGATTCGCTACAAAAATATGCCAAGGTTGCAGTACTCATTGGTGAAGACCGCCCAATTATTGAAAAAGCAATTACAGGAACAACCACATTAGTACATGCTGAAACTTTAAAACAAGCAGTTGAAATGTGCCAACAACATGCTCAAGCGTATGATGTCGTACTACTATCACCTGCATGTGCAAGTTTTGATATGTTTAAAGGATATAGTGAACGCGGCCATCAGTTTGTCGACTGCGTGAACGCATTGGCTTAAAAAAATGATAAGGAAAGTTGTATGGCTGGGTTAGCTCAGACGACCATAACTAAAATTACCGAGGTATATGAGCGCTGGGCACCACGCGTGCCCGCCGAAATTACCACACGTAATGTGCTCATATTTAGTGTATTGGCATTGCTGTGTATTGGTTCAATTATGGTGGCATCGGCATCTATGCCGTATGCTGCACGTTTACATGAAAATCCATTTCACTATATCACGCGACATGGGATTTCAATTTTAGCTGCTTCTATGGCGGCTTATGCAGTATATAAAGTCCCTTTAAATGTCTGGTTTAATAATACTTTTCCATTTTGGATATTAACCATTTTACTGCTGGCCGTGGTGTTGGTCGCTGGTACAGAAGTCAATGGTTCCACCCGATGGATTAAAATTGCAGGCTTTACCTTACAGGCTTCTGAAGTGGCGAAGGTGATGATGGCCATTTTCACCGCCGATTATGTGGTACGAAGGGCAGAGGAGGTGCGTAATAGCGTCTCTGGCTTAGTGCGCTTAGGTGGGGTCATGATTATCACGGTCGGCCTGATTTTGGCTGAGCCCGACTTAGGGGCAACCGCTGTAATTGTCTTGATGATTTTAGGCGTATTCTTTTTGGCAGGCGCGCCTGCTGTACAGTTTATCGCGTTCATGGCCTTTATTGTGGTGGGCTTAATTGTCGCGATTGTCTTTGAGCCATATCGTTTACAACGCGCCTTATCGTTTACCAATCCTTGGGCCGATCCGCTGGGCACAGGTTATCAGCTCTCTAATGCGTTGATGGCTTTTGGTCGTGGTGAATGGTTTGGGGTTGGTCTCGGTCATAGTATCCAAAAAATGTCCTATTTACCTGAAGCACATACTGACTTTATGTTGGCTATTTTGGGTGAAGAGTTCGGCTTTATGGGGATTACCACCGTGATGATTCTGTCATTCACACTGGTGGTCTGCAGTATTAAAATTGGTCATCGTGCCTTACGTAATCAATACTTGCGTGCAGGCTATTTGGCTTATGGCATTAGTATTATTTTCTTACTGCAAATTTTGGTGAATGCGGGCATGAACATGGGGATGCTACCAACAAAAGGTTTAACCTTGCCTTTTATTAGTTATGGTGGTTCATCTTTAATTATGTGTGCGGTGATGATGAGTTTAATCCTTAAGATTGAAAGCACGACCAATCAAGTAAACCCAAGTAAAGAAGAATCGAGCTTCTAAGCCGTTTAAAGTTGAATCGATCAGCCGAGTAGGGTGAAAACCGTACTCGGCATTTTTATGCCCGTGTGGGCGAATGTTCAGCTTTGCCCTAGGTGTATACACAGAATGAGCGTAATAAGCGCCGTATAAAAGATGGATACAGTTTAAAAAATCTAGGTTATAACAGTATAGAAAGGTAATACACAGGCGTAGCGGTGTGTTTTTAGGTGTAAATACCTTCGAGCATAGTTTGATGTGGAATATATGTACTTGACCACTGTGCAACCGCTTGTTGGAGCATACGTGCAGGGCGGTCGAGTTCTACTTCGGGTTGATGTAAAGCTTTGAGTGCACGTTGTAGCAATTGCGAAGGTTGGCTTAAATCTAAAGCTTCGGCCATATTTTGCTTAGAAAGTTTTTGCCTTTGATCATTCATGGCAAGCGGCAAGTGCATATACTGCAGTGGCGCATAGCCCAAAAGTTGACCCAACCAGATTTGTCGCTCGGTGTTGTCGAGTAAATCGGCACCACGCACCACATGCGTGATCCCTTGCAAATGATCGTCGACAACAACAGCCAATTGGTAATTAATAATGCCGTCACGGCGTTTTAGCACGAAATCACCTAAATCAAATTTTAAATTCGATTGATGCGTACCTTGAATTGGGTCTGTAAATTGGATGACTTGATCTGACACTTTAACCCGAATGGCTTGATGGGCTAAATCGAGCTGTAGGTCTCTGCACGTGCCTTGATAAATATGATTAGAACCGAGCATTTTACGTGTGCATTGGCAAGCATAGACCAAGCCTTGAGCATGTAATTGCTGAATCACGTCTTCATAAATGTCTAAGCGGTCTTTTTGAAAAATGATGTTGCTATCTGGATCAAATTCAAAGGCATCTATGGCACGTAAAATATGCGCTTCACTGCCAGGATAAATGCGGGGGATGTCGGTATCTTCAATCCGAACCAGCCATGAACCTTGCTGAGCGCGGGCTTCGCAATAGCTTGCAACAGCAGTAATTAAAGACCCAAAATGCAAAGGGCCGGTTGGCGATGGCGCAAACCGACCCACGTAATTCACTTCTTTCCCTTCCTGATTTAAAGGAAGGGGGAGGGATGCATTACTCAATAACATGAATTAACCGTTATTTTGCTTCTCTTTGATCTCTGCCAAAGTCTTACAGTCAATACAAAGAGTCGCAGTTGGGCGTGCTTCTAAACGACGCAAGCCAATTTCGATACCACAAGTTTCACAAAAACCGTAGTCATCGTTTTTAATTGCTTCAATTGATTGCTCAATTTTACGAATCAATTTGCGTTCACGGTCACGTGTACGTAATTCAATCGCAAACTCTTCTTCTTGTGTAGCACGGTCGTTAACATCAGGAAGTGCAGTGTTTTCATCCTGCATTGTGTTTAGCGTACGGTCTACTTCAGACATCAACTCAGATTTCCACGCAAGTAAAATATTGCGGAAATGTTGAAGTTGGCCTTCTGACATGTATTCTTCATTTTTCTTCGGCTGATAAGGTTCAATACCAAATAAGCTTGCAGTAGAACCGCCATCAGCCGACTTTGGCTTAGTTTTGCGTACGCGTTTTACAGACTTCTCTTCTGCAACATCAGTTTGTTCGTCTAAAACTTGATTTTGGTTATCATTCGCCATATAGGGCATTCCTCATCATATACGTAAATGGTTATACGCAAAAAATATGGTGATATGCATGTTATATCCACCCTTTCAAGGAGTTTCCTCCTGTGGGGGTCGTCATCATATAGACTTTTTTTCCTTTTTGATAGTCCCAGATGTCTGGATGTTTTATATCACTTTTCCATTTGAGGACATAAAGTAATAGAAAAAAAACAAATTGAAAAGTTAATAACCTGAAATTTCGACATTTATTTGTGGTTGCGATAAAGCAACACGATGTACTTCGGTTTCAAATTCGCCATTATTCTTTAAGCGTATCACTCTATATCCAGGTAAAACTTGATCTAAAGCAAAGGTTTGGCTATGTGGCTTAAACTGAATGCTGGTCGAAGGTGTCGATAAAAATTGAATATTATTCCATGTGTTCATCGAGTCTTGATGCACGTGTCCACAGATCACAATTTTGACATTACTGTGCTGTGAAATCACATCCATCAAATGCGTCGCATTTTTGAGTTTATGCTGATCAATCCATGCAGATTCCATCGCAAAGGGGTGGTGATGGCAAGCAATCAGAATATGCTGCTGCGGATGATCACTCAGAAGCTGATGTAATTGTTGTAATTGTACTTCGCTGATCCAACCATCGACTTTGTCTTTGACCGCACTATTGAGCAAAATTAGACTCCAAGCACCATAATGTAAAATATGTGCCTGATCTTGCTGTAAATGGAATGGAAATATGTCTGTACAGTCATGATTGCCTGGAATTTGATAATGGGGAATATCTAATCCATTCATAAACTGTAAATAACGGCTATAGGTTTCAGCAACAGGGACTTGTGCGAGGTCACCTGTGTGAATAATCGCATCGATATGTGGCACTTGTTGCTGAATGTGATACATCACGTCGTGAAAACTTTGCTCAGGATTGACTGAGACAAAATCTAACTCGTGCTGATCCATCAGATGTGTATCTGATATTTGAATGATGGTCCAATCAAACACGGGATCGTGCTTGTGTTGATCATTATTATTAATGAGAGGCATGTCCTTCCCCTTAGACATTCTTCATAGTATTTATCTGCATTTGTAACCATTGCAAGGCCATAATGACAGGCGCATTCTTTAACCGCCCATTGGTTAATAATGCTGGAATATCAGTGTAATCGATCAAATGAAGCTGAATATTTTCACCTTCTTCTTCTAAGCCAAAAATACCGCCGTGTTCAGGCAGTTGTGTGGCAGCAGCATATAAATGAAAAATTTCAGAGCAAGCACCCGCAGAAGGATAGAAGGTAAATAAATGCTGAAGTTGGTCGATTTCACAGCCTGATTCTTCAAGGCTTTCACGGCGAATACAACTTTCAGGTGATTCTTGACCATCTAATACACCTGCAATGACTTCGAGTTGCCATGCAGAATCTACATCATCAATTGCACCGATACGGAACTGTTCAATTAAGCCAATTTTTTGTTGTGTTGGGCTATACAATAACACGCCTGCGGCTTCTTTGCGTTGAATGAGTTCACGCGCCAAAGTGCGACTATATTGTTCTTGATTAAATAAGCGGTAACGTAAGCTGACTTTTTCAACTTGAATAAATCCTTTGAAGACGTGCTCACGGCTTTCTATCGTAAAATTATTCTGATTATAAGAGGCTTGTTTAATAATATTCATAAGCTTTATTAGGATGAAAAACAGCTGTTTTTCATCCTAACTGAGAATCACTCGAAGATAAAAGATTTTTTGCGTCAATTATACTTTGGAGTATAGTTTTTGACCATGTTCCTGATAAACGGCTTTCATTTCATTAAATCCATGTTCAATTTTTTGATTTAATGTATGCATTTCAGTGCTTTGGCTGGAATTATTTGCCTTGGCATATTCGCGTACATTTTGTGTAATTTTCATAGAACAAAACTTAGGCCCGCACATTGAACAGAAGTGTGCAGATTTATGTGCATCTTTGGGCATGGTTTCATCATGCATACTTCGGGCTGTGTCAGGGTCTAAGCTTAAGTTAAATTGATCTTCCCAGCGGAATTCAAAGCGAGCTTTAGAAAGCGCATTATCCCGTGCTTGCGCCCCTGGATGACCTTTGGCTAAGTCGGCAGCATGGGCTGCTATTTTGTAGGTAATAATGCCATCTTTGACATCTTTTTTATTGGGTAAGCCCAAGTGCTCTTTCGGTGTAACATAGCAAAGCATGGCTGTACCGTACCAACCAATCATGGCTGCGCCAATTGCGGAAGTAATATGGTCATAGCCTGGTGCAATATCAGTGGTTAAAGGGCCGAGTGTATAGAAAGGTGCTTCTTGGCAGACTTCAAGTTGTAAGTCCATATTTTCCTTAATCATGTGCATAGGTACATGGCCAGGACCTTCAATCATTACCTGAACATCATGTTCCCATGCGCGATGGGTTAGTTCCCCTAGGGTGCGTAATTCACTAAACTGCGCTTCATCATTGGCATCTTGTATGCAACCTGGACGTAAACCATCACCTAAACTAAAGGAAACATCATAGGCTTTCATAATTTCACAAATTTCATCAAAATGTGTGTAGAGGAAGTTTTCTTGATGATGTGCCAAACACCACTGTGCCATGATGGACCCACCACGAGAGACTATCCCTGTGAGGCGGTTAGCGGTCATTGGCACATAGCGCAATAGCACCCCAGCATGAATGGTAAAGTAATCGACGCCTTGTTCGGCTTGTTCAATTAAGGTGTCTTTAAAGATTTCCCAGTTTAAGTCTTCTGCAACACCATTTACTTTTTCTAAGGCTTGGTAAATTGGTACTGTGCCAATGGGTACAGGAGAATTACGAATAATCCATTCGCGGGTTTCATGAATATTTTTGCCGGTTGATAGGTCCATAATCGTGTCGGCCCCCCAGCGGGTAGCCCAAGTCATTTTGGCAACTTCTTCATCAATGCTTGAACCCAATGCCGAGTTGCCAATATTGGCATTAATTTTGACTAAAAAATTACGACCAATAATCATCGGTTCAATTTCAGGGTGATTAATATTGGCTGGAATAATCGCGCGGCCTTCAGCGACTTCTTTACGCACAAATTCAGGTGTGATTTCCATTAAATTATGTGCGCCAAAGTTTTGACCTGCATGCTGGCGCATATCCACACCTTCGCTTTGGCGTTGGTTTTCACGAATTGCGATGTATTCCATTTCTGGGGTAATAATGCCTTGTTTGGCATAATGCATTTGCGTTACATTTTTTCCAGCTTTTGCACGGCGTGGTTTTTGTATGTGTGCAAAGCGAATCTCTGCCGTACGAATGTCACGTAGGCGTTCTTGGCCAAATTTAGAGCTGAGTGTGTCTAAACATTCTGTGTCGTTACGCTCGGCAATCCAAGCTTCACGCACGTGAGGTAAGCCGACATTGAGATCGATATTGACATTTGGGTCGGTATACACGCCAGAGGTGTCATAGACCATCAGTGCCGGATTTTTTTCGAGGCCTTGCTCGGTTGGTGTATCTGTTAATGCAATTTCACGCATGGGAACTTGTATATCTGGGCGTGAGCCTTGGAGATATACCTTACGTGATGCAGGTAAAATTCGAGTGAGATCTTTAGCATCTTGCTCATGTTGAGCAGAAAGATCTGTAGCGGTGAGATTCGTTAATTGGTTCATTACAATGATCCTTATGAATGACATCAACGAATCAAGCACGACCAAAAACAGGGGCAAGTTGTACTTATGGCGCGCCTGAACATATAAAAATATGTAAAAAGCAGGGTATTTCTACCGACCAATAGACAACATATAGGCTTTCAGTTTTTAGCTGGCTTGATTCCTACGCAGGTATTAACCTGATCAGGTTCAACGGTACTCACCTTTAAAAGCATGTAATGCTTTTAAGTGATCTCAGCGGGAGATTACCCGCGCTCCGTCAAGCGATGCTCAAATTTTAGCGGAGTTGTACTGAAAAACAAAGCACGAAGCGACAGTAATCAGTACGATAAAAATGCTTTGCGAAGATTTAACAAGGTGATGATGTGTATACATCACAGACAGATAGCATCACTAAAACAGTCTTTGCTAGAGTTTTGGCGTGTTAAATCAAGATAATGTATCAATTGCTGTTCGGCAGTTGCAGATGCGGGGGCAGGAATCTTTTGTCTACGTTGCTCTTCGCTCATGTGATAGAACTGAATAAATTTCTTCGCCAATTTTGATAATTCAGAATCATGGCGTTGGGAGAGTTTTTCAATTTCCTCCCAAGAGCTTACTCGTACAGAATATTGGTCATGATAGCCTTCTGATACGGGGCTTTTGGGTGCACCAATAAATAAAAAATAACGATATTGTGCGAGAAGCAATTTAGCATCACTTAAGTAGCTACTTTGTGGATATTGTTGAATATAATCTTCCCAATAGAGCGCGCGCCGTGCCACTTCAAAGGGTTCAATGAGCAGGCTTTTGTCTTGAATAGCAGTTTCAATATTTTGATGCGCCAAGTTTTCAATAAATACTTTTTCAGCCTCTGGCATATATGGCGCAAAAATCCGGGCCAGATATTCAGGGCTACGACGGTAGCTCAGTTGTTCATTGCCTGCATCCACCACTTCGACATAGGCTTGTCCTTGATGTTTGAGTAAGTATTGATCCCGTGCGGTCAGCTGTTCAAAATGACTCTGATGAATGGTGGGATGTTGTGCCATATCAAACGCATAGCGCTCAAAGGCGATTTGCTGTGCAGGAGTACGTTTAACCTGCAAAAAGTTATCGTACATTTGTAAGGATAGGCTTAATAAGGCTTTTTGTTGCTCAAGATTAAGCAAAGGCAAACAAACTTTTAAATCTTGATTAATTTGTTCTAGGGCAAAAGTGGTACGCTGATCATTAATCTCAGCCATATTTTTTTTAATATTTTGGCACATGAGCGTGAGATCAACTGCCGTATTTTGCACTTTAGGCGTTTCAATTTGCTCTTTAATTGGGTGTGGCTCATCTTGTTGCTGACAGGCAACCATTGCAATTATGCAACCAATAAGGAGAATTCTGTATGGAACAGAAAAAAAAGAACGTAAAGACACAGTCACCCAGTCACAAAAAATTGAAATTTGTCCGATAGAATGTCGGTATTTTATAGCGCCAAAAGCATGAAGAATGTGTAGTATTGTGCATTGCTTTGTTACAGCGTTGTCAGCGTTTATGATTATTTCAGGAAAATACGCTAAATTATAAGAATCACTGTAAAAAATTAATAAAAATCATACGGAAAATTGCATAAATCGCTTTAGTATTTGCTTTGACTTCAGATTGAATGTCAAAGAAGCGATAAAGAATTGCAGGGATTTGCCAAAAAAAATGAAGATAAATTACTTACTCTGTACGTGTGCGTTGTTCTTAAGTCCATGGGCCACTGCCTTGGATTTGGTCGATGCTTATGAACGAGCAAAACAGTCTGATCCTACTTGGCAAGCCAATCAGTTGCAGTATAAAGCCGATCAATTGAACCTTGGTATTGCTTCAGGCAATTTATTGCCCACGATTAGCTTATCGGGCAATGTGACCCGTAAAAACCAAGGTGAAAATACATCAGGTGCATCGGCAGGGTTGAATATGCCTAGCAGTGTGACCAGTAAACAAATTGCTTTAACAGCTCGCCAGCCACTTTTTCGCTGGGATGCATGGGAAGGGTTAAAGCAAGTCAAAACCTCAATTAATTTGAGTGAAATTAGTCTTCGGTTACAACGACAAGATCATATTTTAAATGTCGCGGATTCCTATTTTAATGTACTGCGTCAGCAAGCTTTAACCGTGGCTAATTTACAAGAAGAAAAAGCACTATCTGAACAGCTCAAAATGATGGATGCCAAGCTCAAAGAAGGCTTAGTGGCTAAAAGCGATGTGAGTGAAGCCAATGCGCAGTATCAAAATGCGCGGGCGAACCGCATGGCCACACAAGTACAATTGGTGTTGGCACAAGAAAAACTCCAGCAAATGATTGGCCCTTATACTGAAAATTTAGCCGTGCTACGTGATGATTTTGAATTTCAGAAACCTGTTCCAAGTAGTATGCAGGCTTGGGAAGATTTAGCCATGGGGCAGAACCTCGGTATTTTGCAAGCACGTATGCAACAACGTTATGCCGAAGATAAAAAGCGTGTCGAAAAAGCGGCACTTTACCCACAAATTGAAGCTGTTGGTACGTATGGTTATGCCAAGCAAAGCCCAAACTCGATCATGTCGCAAGATGGTCAGTTTAACCAAGTGGGTGTAGAAATGAATTGGAATCTGTATACGGGTGGGCGTACGCAGAAGTCGATTAAACAAGCCGCAGTGAATGTGCAAAAAAGTGAAGCAGAATTAGACGCAGCTGTCCGTAAAGCCACAACGGATGTCAAGCAAGCCTATATGCAGGTAGACACAGATCAAACGAAGATCCAAGCGCGTAAAGCTGCAATGGAGTCTTCTGCAACGGTGTCGAAGGCTTCACAAGCACAGTACCGTGAGGGCTTAAAAACCATGGTCGATGTACTATTGGCGCAGCGTAACGCTTTTTCTGCTAAGCAAGATTATTTAAATACCAAATATGATTATTTGGTCCATGTATTGAAGCTTAAAGCGGCTGTGGGTAAGTTGAGTGAAACTGACCTTGAAGAAATGAACATCTGGCTGTCTCAACCTACGGTCGATATGCGTATAAATAAACCTTAAGTCGTCATAAAAGCTTCATAATGGATATGTTCTAATAGAGCCTATTAAATTCTCTAAATTTGTTGCTGTGGAGTGCATGCATTGAGCCCAAACAACCCGATTTTAAATCACCATATTTCGTCTCAATTTAATGAAGATTTACAAGGTGTAAACACGAAGTTTATGACCATGGGTGGTTTGGTTGAACAGCAGGTGGCAAATGCAATCCATGCTTTATTGGATACCGATGCCGCGATGGCGATTGATGTGCAATTTCAAGACAATGCAGTAAATCGTTTAGAAACAGAAATTGATGAAGCGCTGACCTTAATTTTGGCACGTCGTCATCCTGCAGCTATTGATTTGCGTATGGTGATTGCAATGTCCAAAGCCAATACAGATTTAGAACGAATTGGTGATGAAGCTGCAAAAATTGCCCGTATAGCACAAAGCTTATGTGAAGAGGGTGGTTCACCTCGCGGTTACATGGAAACTCGTCATATTGGTAACCAAGTGCGTGTCATGATTCATGATGCCTTAGATGCTTTTGCACGTTTAGATGTAGATCAGGCTTTAAAAGTACTGTTGGCTGATGCCGATATTGACCGTGAATATCAGTCTGCAACACGTACTTTAATGACCTATATGATTGAAGATCCGCGCCATATTACGCGTGTGATTAATGTGATGTGGGTACTTCGTTCTTTGGAACGCATTGGTGACCATGCACGCAATATTTCAGAGCAAGTGATTTATATGGTGAAAGGCCTAGATGTGCGCCATACCAGTGTCGAAGAAATTGAGTTGAAGGTTCAGCGCTAAGCGACTGAATGGAGCTTATAAGCCTGCGAATTGCAGGCTTTTTTATTTTTAAGTGCGTATAGTTTGCTTAACTATGTGTTTCTTCTTCACCATCTTCTTCAAAGGTTTTGGCAATTTTTTCAATATTGAGGCTCTTGGCCATCGCATCAAAAATATCTTTATACACACCTTCTTGATGATAAAGCTGATGATGTTCGCCATGTTCTGTAATACATCCATCTTTCATCACATAGGTGTAATCGGCATCAATAATTTGCGACAAACTGTGGGAGATAATGACCACTGTACGCCCTTGCTTAATTTCATCGAGGCTGTGTTTGATTTGCTCAGTGGCAATCGCATCTAAGCTGGCTGTAGGTTCATCTAAAAAAATAATCGGTGGATTTTTTAAAAACATTCGTGCTAAGGCAATGCGTTGTTGTTGGCCACCGGACAGCATGAGTGCATCTGTGTCATAGCTATGTTCGAGTTGCAAAATTTGCTCATGAATTGAGGCTTTTTTTGCAACTTCAATGACATCGTCTAAGCTGGCATGGGTTTTACCATAACGAATATTTTCAAAAATTGTGCCTTGGAAAATATGATTTTTTTGCAAAACTAAACCAATATGTTCACGTAAATAATGCGTATCGATGTCTTGCAGGGGAATCCCATCAATCTGAATTGTTCCTGCTTGAGATTGGTAAAATTTGTCTAAGAGACTAATTAAGGTCGATTTTCCTGCACCCGACAAACCGACTAAGGCAGTAATTTTATTGGGTTGAATAGTCATATTGATCTGTTTTAAAGCTTGATGACCATTGGGATAGGAAAAGTCGACATTTTGTAGTTTAAATTCACCCTGAATTGATGGCTTTAAGGGGCCAGAATGTTCAATTTCATCATCCGCTTCAAGAATGCCAAAGAAGCTTTCGGCATAAATCATGGCATCATTCACTTCATCATAGATGCGATGCAAAGAGCGAATCGGAGCTGAAACATTATTAAAGAGTAAAACATGGTACATAATCATCCCAATGGTCATTTGTCCATCGAGCACAAAATAGGCTGTTAAGATAATAATGAGCACAATGCCAATTTGTTCAATAAAGGTTTTTAAGCCATCAAACACAAAACTGGTTTGGCGCGTGCGCATTTGGTTGTGGGTGAGTTCTTTTTGTAATTTTAGTTGTTTTTCTGCTTCAATCGATTCGCGATTAAACGACTTAATGACGGTAATTGAATTAATAATACCTAAAATCCCTTGGCTTTTTTTCTCACGACCGTCACGTAAGTTTCTACGCCATCCCCCGAGCTTTTGCGCTTGTTTATAGGTCAGCCAAAAGTAAATTGGCACAATGCTAAGGGCAACTAATCCGACATAGATGTTGGCATAAAACATGAGCCCGAGTGCAATAATGGCACTGGTAAATAAGGGCAAGATATCAATAAAAAATATTTGCACCAAGCGGGTGAGAGAGCCAATCCCACGGTCAATACGAGTTTGTAATTTACCCGCTTGGTTTGCATCGTGATTAAAAAAAGCCAAGCGATAGGTGAGAAATTTTTCAATAATGCCTTGAGCTAAATCTTGCGATACAAAAATGCGCAGTTTCTCGCCATAAAATTTTTGACCAAATTGCACCACCGCATTGAGGATTTCTTTGCTTAATAAAATGATGCTAATGGTGATTAAGATGCGCCAGCCTTCGGCGAGACCCTGACCAGCCTCTAACAGCGAATTGATCCGATCGACGGCATATTGCAAGGTGAGTGCATTGACTTGTGCTGTTAAGGCGCCAATAAGCGTTAAAATTAAGGTCGCGATAACCAATAATTTATAAGGATGCACAAAGGGGCGTAACTTATGAAAGAGTTGCCAGAGGCTCATGGGCAGTTATTTTTATTGTTGAATTGATTTTAGTGTAAGTATTTCAACCCATACCAACAAGCGACTTCCTTGTATTAAATTGTGAGCAAAATTGCATAAGTATAAGTCTACAGTCGACCAGACAAAACAAAGTGCCCTCGACCAGAGACATTACTTTTATTGAGACAAGAAAAAAGCCCATGGAAACATGAGCTTTTTACTTCTGAGGAGTGTCTTCTTTATATCGCACAAAGATGTCATGGAACATTAAGGTTGATGAAGAACAATAATCATATTATGAGAATCTATCTAAATATTCAACTATTTTTGTGCAATCAAAGATGCTTTTATAGAGGTGAATGCTGTGTTTGCTCAGCCAGTGTATTGACCTTTTTCTCAATTAAACTGGCATTTTCTTGCAAAATCTCAATGAGTTTTTGTAGATTGACAAACTCAAAGCGGTTTTTAGATGCTAACAAGGTCAGTGCGAGTGGTGGTTCTTTGCTGGAAAATTTGATCGGCACGGACAAACCAGAAATATTAGGATCGAGTTCACCTACAGAAAAATAATAGCCTTGCTTTTTAATCTTCTTCATTTTTTCTAAAAACTCATGCTGATCTTGCGCAAAATTGACTGCTGATAATTGTTCTGCAAAGCGTTGATAGTAATCCAGCATCATCTGTTTAGGTAAATGTGAAATCATAACTTTGGCTGATGAACCGACAAAGACAGGACGTGGACAACCGCGACCATACGACAGCAGCAAGGTGTTTTTATACACTTCATCATGTAGATCAATGCAGGAATCATGATTTAAATGCGTTAATAGGCAAGAAAACTCTGTCCGTTCGACAATATCTTGCATAAACGGCGTGCTGATTTGGACCAAGGGATCTGTGGTACGTGAAATATAGTCCAAAACGGCTATTTTTGAGCCCAATGTATAATCGCCAGAGGTTCCACTTAGGCGTTGTAATAGTTCTACAGAGACCAATTCTTTTAAATAGCGGTAGCTCGTGGGTTTTGATAAGCCAAGTTCTTCACTGATGATATCGACATTAATGACGGGACGTGAAATAGAGAATAAGTCCAAGACAGTAAGAATTTTACCAAAACTGGATAGGGCCATAAAAAACCTACTTGCTCAAAATAAGCGGAAAATTTCAAATTAAGAGTTACTTTATAACAAAAACACTGCTGCTCTGCAGGAGTTTTCGACACATTCTGTATGTCAGCTGTGAGCTTCAAAGGAGAATCTTTGGCTCTTGGATTGCATTTTAATTAGAAAGTATGAAGATAAAATAAGTTAAATTATCACTATTGGATAATTTATATTGACTTTAAATGCTAAATTTGAAAAAATGCAACCAAAATATCTAATGGCGAATTATTAACCTTTATTTGGGTTGGTGCATTCTTTCGCCAAATTTCTTTGCTTTTAAACCATATCTACGTAGGCATCGTATTGGATGTTGGACCTGCTCAGGTCGAGTCATCCCTGTGAGTTCGTGGTTTAAAAGCATCATCTTTGAGAAAGACATGTTATTAACCAAACAATTACTTGCATTTCGTCCGAATAAAATGGACTGGATTTTTGCGACTAAAACGTTTTTAGCAGGCATGCTTTCACTTTATGTTGCATTCGCTTTAAATTTGGCCTATCCCATTTGGGCGATTGGCACTGTATTTGTTATTGCCAATCCTTATGCAGGCATGACGTCTTCTAAAAGTTTGTATCGCGTTTTAGGGACGCTATTGGGTGCGGTCGTTTCCGTTGCTGTTACACCGTTTTTAATTAACACCCCTTGGCTATTTACTTTCTTTTTAGCCTTTTGGGTGGGTTTTTGTCTTTATATTTCACTGTTAGACCGAACCCCGCGTAGTTATGTGTGTATGTTGGCGGGCTATACCACGGTGATTATTTGCTACAACATTATTTATAACATCGATACCAGCTCTATATTTGATATGGCTGTAGGGCGGTTTTTAGAAATTACGGTTGGGGTGGTGTGTAGTGCGATTGTGACGACCACTATTTTTCCAATGCATATTGGGCCTGCTGTAAAAACCCGAGTGTCAAAAGCACTTTTAGATACAAAACAGCTTTTTGAAAAAATATTAATAGATGAAAAAGCATTAGAAAATTACAGCACGGCGCTGAGTCATATTGCACGTGATATTGCTGATATTCATGTCATGGCCGTGCATTTGACTTATGAAAAATCAACTTTGAAGGGGATGACCAAACCCTTACAAGAGTTATTGCATCAGCTCAGTATGCTGGTGAGTAATATGGTTGCCATGGCAGAACGCATTAAACAACTCGATGAAATTGATACGAATTATCGACCACAGCTAGAGCTTGCAAGACAACATATTGTTGAATTTTTGGATACACATGAAGATTTTTCTGAGCGTGAATTAAACACTTTACCTGAAAGTTTTGAACAGGATTTTGCCAATATATCGGCGGTGGCAACCTCATCACAACAAGTGGTTATTCAGAGCTTTAAAATGGATATTCGCCATTTTATTCAGAATGTACGTGCAATTAAATTGATTTGGCAGCGCATACAAAAAGGTGATGCATCTTTACCTGAGAGTGTTGCGCCCTTAACCACTACTTATCCAAGTCTACATCGAGATCATGGGATGGCGGTGCGAGGAGGAATTTCTGCATTTTTAATTGTGCTGATTGCCACAGGTTTTTGGATTATGAGTGGCTGGAAGGCCGCATTTATGTTGGCTGAAATGGCGGCAATTAGTGCATGTATTTTGACGTCGATGGATAACCCTGTGCCTGCTTTGAAAATGTTTATTCGTGGGAATATTTATGCAGGGGTTATGGTGTTTATTTATGCCTACGGTATTTTTCCGCACGTCACCGAGTTTTGGCAGTTGGCCTTGGTTCTTGCGCCATTTGTAATGTATTGCTTAATGATGTTTCCTCATCCGCCCTTAACTGGCTTGGCTTTACCTGTCCTTATGGGAACGATTATGGGACTTAACTTTCAAAATCGTTATTCGTTAGATCAGATCTTCTTTTTTGATGCGTCTATTGGCACGGTACTTGGTCCAATTATTTCTGTTTATGTAATTCATTTGGTTCGAGCGATGTCGCCAGATATTACGGCACAGCGTATTTTGGCCTTACATTACAAAGATATCAGGCAAGCCTTATATATCCCTTATGGAGTGAACTTCCGCATTCACCTACGTGGCATGTTCGATCGGATTGGTATTCTCAATACCAAAGTAGTGCAATCAGACTTATTAAAGAAAAAGATTAATTTGGCCCTGATTGAGTCCAGTGCGGTTATTGATTTAACCCGTCTTCAAGAGCTGATTTCTAAGTTGAATGACGAGCCTGAACTTTGCCTAAGTTTGGCAGCGTTACAGTCTCATTTAGATGATTACTTCCGTGCGAAAGAGCTATATCAAGCAGAAGGTCAGTATCGAAATGAAATATTAAGCCAAATTCAAACATTAAAAATTCGAGCTTTAGATATGGAAAATTCGGATCTTTCTCAGCGACTACAGATTTCACTTAACAATATTCAAAGCAGTTTGTGTCATGCAAGTTTTGATAAAACTGAACAAACACATTGGGTGGGAGCATAAATATGGGTGAACTCAATATCTATGGTGTTTATGTCCCCATGCTTTTAGTGCAGAGCGTAATTGCTTACGTTGTGCTGCGCTTAGCGATGTTAGTAATAGACCCCTTAATCGCAAAAGGGTGGATCCCGTTACCTAGCGTTTTCTATTTATGTGTTTATGTCATTTTACTATGGCTAATCCATTGGGGTTTTATCGTGTGTTCTGTTTAAGCACACAAATAATTGAAATGAACGAGGTAAAATGAAAATGGCATCTTTTGATTTGCGTAAAATCATACGACCCGTAGGTTTACTGGTTGTTGCGATTTTTGCGATATTGGCAATTACACATATTTGGAACTATTACAATGCAGCGCCATGGACACGTGATGGACGTATTCGAGGTGATGTAATTCAGGTCTCTTCGGATGTTTCAGGTTTAATTACTGAAGTTTTGGTTCAAGACAACCAAACGGTGAAAAAAGGGCAAGTTCTATTTAAAATCGATGTTGCACGCCAATCTCTTGATGTTGAGCAAGCGAAATCTGATTTGGCGAAAGCGAAAGCAAGCCTAGCCTCGGCGGAAGCCTCGTTACTACAGGCCAAAGCCAATGTTATAAAATCTGAAGCCACTAGAAATTTAGCAGACAAAAATGCAAATCGTTATTCAAACTTAATGGATGGCGCAATTTCAAAACAAGAACAAGACCAAATGTTTGCGCAAAGAGACCAATCTCATGCAGAGCATGAACAAATGCAGGCATCGATTGAGCAAGCCAAAGCCAATATTGTTCAGCAAAAAGCATTAATTGAAGTGGCAACCAGTAATTTGCATTTAGCACAATTGAATTTAAAGCGTTCAGAAGTGGTTGCACCTGCAGATGGCACATTATCCAACTTTGAATTAAAAGCAGGTAATTATGTCAAAGTGGGTCAAGCTGTTGCAGCTTTACTTGACCGTGAAGAACTGTATGTGGTGGGTTATTTTGAAGAAACTAAATTGAATAAAATTTATGTGGGCGCACCCGCATCGATTCAATTAATGGGGGATTCTCATAGCTTAAAAGGGCACGTTCAAGGGATTGCTTCAGGTATTGAAGATAGGGAAAGAACTTCAACCACAGGTTTGTTGGCCAATGTGAATCCAACCTTTAGTTGGGTGCGTTTGGCACAACGTGTTCCGGTAAAAATTGTTTTAGATGAAGTTCCTAAAAATGAATTGGCATTTGTTGCAGGTCGTACTGTGACAGTTCATATTTTAGAAGATAAGCAATAAAAAATCGTTCATTTCAAATTTTCATCTAAAAATAAAAAAAGCATCTGATTCAGATGCTTTTTTTTTATGAATGAAATCTGATTTAAGGTGTTAAACCTTCAGGGTTTCGATACCAACTTTCAATAAATAAAGCAGCAGCAATACTGTCTGCAGAGAGCTTTTTAGCGCGCCCTTGGGCTTGATAATGATCGAGTTCATCCCGTGCTTCACGTGTTGTTAAACGTTCATCCACCATTAAGGTTTCAATATTGGTTTGGTGGCGTAAGCGGCGGGCGAATTTACGTGCTCGTGCAGAAAGTTCTGATTCGCTATCATCCATATTGAGTGGCAAACCCACCAAAAATAAAGTCGGTTGGTATTGCTTCACAATTTTAAGTAAATCATCCCAAACCGGAATTCCATCTTTCATGGGAAATAATGGTAATGGATTGGCGCTTTCAATAAGCGATTGGCCAACAGCCATGCCCATTTTTTGTGTGCCAAAGTCAAAGGCCATAATTAAATGCGGTGAAGATAAATCAGGCATGTCCTATCTCGGAAGAAAGCCAATTACGGTCGACGCCCATTTTTTTGTAGGCTGCATCCCAGCGGTCACTGTATGGCAAGTTAAAAATTAAATCCATATCGGAGTCACAAATGAGCCAATCACCACGAGAAATCTCTTGTTCTAATTGGTTTTTGCTCCAGCTGGCATAGCCTAATGCAATTTGATAACGACCAACACCTTCATTGTGTGCAATCGCATCTAAAATGTCTTTTGATGTAGTAATACAGACATTTTCACCTACCGCAATGGATGAATGCCATGTGGGTTGTCCCGTATGAAGTACAAAGCCTGCTTCTGGACGTAAGGGACCACCTTGCAAAACTTCATGCGGATTGACGTTATCCGCATTAATTTCCAGATCGTTGAGCAACTCTTTAATTTGCAGGCCAGAAGGGCGGTTAATGATGATGCCTTGCGCGCCATCTTCATCGTGGCGTGCCAAATAAATCACCGTATTTGCAAAAAATTCATCTTGCATATCTGGCGGTGCAATCAAACATTGATGCGTCAGATATTGTTTGCTCACCGAAGGGCGTCTCCCTATCTCTATGATTGTCTTTATGATCTTTAATTTATTACACGTTACAAGAGGAATAAGATTTCGCCAAATACTTTTTGCATTTGGCGCGTTTTAATTCGTATCTTTTGCTGATTTGGGCTTAAGCGTGTTGAAATTTTAGATTGCGTAACTGTTTAGCATGTTGGAGTGTTGTTTCGCTAATTTCTACACCACCTGTCATACGCGCTAATTCTTGAATACGGCCGTCTTCTTCTAATTCTAAAATTGTACTGCTGGCTGGGTCAGTCTGACGCTTTTTAACCAATAGGTGTTGGTCTGATTGTGCGGCCACTTGTGCCTGATGAGTAATACATAAAATCTGCACATGTTGTGCCAAATCAGCCAATAAACGACCGACGATTTCCGCTGTACCACCGCTAATACCAACATCAATTTCATCAAAAACAATAATTTCGGCATCGGTTTTTTCGGCATTCATCACCTGCATCACCAAGGCAATTCGCGATAATTCACCACCAGAAGCAACTTTTGCCAAGGGCTGTGCAGGAATGCCTTTGTTTGCGGTAAAGAGCAACTGAATGAAACTTAAACCTTCACTCGAGGCTTGCTCGAGTGGTTCAAATTTAAATTCAAAATGTGCTTCAGGCAACGCCAACTGTTTAACTTGCTCGGTTAATTGTTTGGCTAATGGTGTCGCTGCTTCACGGCGAATATGGTCTAAATGTTCAGCTTTTGCTAAAAAGTCTTGGTAAGACAACTCCACTTGCTCTGCAAGGGTTTCAGGGTCTTCCAATTCATGCAATTGCTGTAGTTCAGTTTGCCAAGTATCAAATTGCTCTTTTAAAAGTTCAGGTTGTGTACGGTATTTACGTGCTAAACGATGGAAGACTTCAAGCTGGGTATTGAGTTCTTCCATTCGTTCAGGATCAAAACTTTGACGGTCAATGAACTGGCGCAAGTTTGCTGTCGCATCATCTAATTCACTTTGTGCATTGAGTACAGCATTGTAAATTTCAGACAGTTGTTCACTACGTCCCGCATGTGACTCTAAACGGCGCAAAATAGATGAAATTTCTTGGTTAATATTTTGTTCTGCATCATCTAAGGCAGCCAGACCATAACCACAGTCTTGCATAATATGTTCATGATGACTTAAACGATCGAACTCTTGTTCAATCTCTTTGTAGTCTAGCTGTACAGGTTCTTCGAGTTCTTCAAGCTGTAATTGTAAGGTTTCAATTCTTTGCTTACGTGTCGCTTGTGCATCGAGTGCGGTTTGATGCAGTCGAATATTTTTATGCCACAGGCTATATGCATCACGTACTGCTTGTGCAGGTTCATGGAAGCTACTATAACGATCGATCCAGTGTTTTGGATAAGGCGGTTCGAGTAATTGTTGCTGACTATGCTGGCTATACAGTTGAACCAGTAAGCGCCCCAACTCTTTGAGCTCAGATAGACTACTTGGTCGGCCGTTAATCCATGCTTTACTTCGACCCGTTGCAAAAATCACACGACGTAAATGGATTTCCCCTGACTCATCATCTAACTCCTGCTCTTTTAGCCAAAGCGCTTCTGGTGAGCCTTCTTGATAACTAAAGGTGGCTGTAACATCGGCTTTATCTGATCCATAACGCACATAATTGGTATCTGTACGTTCTCCTAAACACGCTGAGAGGGCATCCAATAACAAGGATTTACCTGCGCCAGTTTCACCCGTTAAAACGTTAAAACCTTTTTCAATATCAATGGCTAAATGGTCGGCTAATGCAAAATTGATCAGAGTTAAATGTGTCAGCATACACGCATCCGAGCTGCGAAGAGTTTGAGTTTTAAGATAGACAAGTTTTGTTTTTCTCACAAGACGGCTTAGTTGAGATAAGACCGAAAAACAGCATCATTTTAACGCAATTTGGACAAGATGATAGAGGAGAAGTGATGATGATCATCATCGCCGATATTTCATGGGGGTAAATATGAGTATTGATCACAATACTGTCATGTTTTGGTCACTTAACTTAGATATAGCTACAGTAATTTTACAAAAAATAAGCTGTTGGTCTAATTTTGGCATGTTCTTCGCTAGTTTATTTTATGATAGCTTCAAGTCCAATGATTCTTTAAAGTGCTCATAGACAAAGTTTTACATGTCATATTTTTGTATCATAAAAAGTGATTTGAGATTCAAAAATAGTTGCTTTAGACTCAGTCAGCTTTTGAAGCAGAATCGTCAATATGGATATGAGCTTTGGCGATGAAGGCGGCATGATTACTTGATTCCGTCTGTGCATTCATTGATTGATTAGTTCAAGTGGCGGAATTAAACTAACTCAATCTAAATATTATAAATATGCTTTATCTGGAGAAATACGCATGTCAGCGCAGTTTGATCATGTATCAGTTGTAAAAAAATCAAATGTTTATTTTGGTGGTCTATGCATTAGCCATACCGTTCAATTTGAAGATGGTACCAAGAAAACATTGGGTATTTTGCTTCCAACGGAAAAGCCACTGACATTTGAAACACATGTCCCTGAGCGTATGGAAATCATCTCAGGTGAATGCCGTGTACAAATTGGCGATAGCGAAGAAAGCGAATTGTTCCGTGCAGGTCAGTCCTTCTATGTGCCGGGTGAAAGCCGTTTTAAAATTGAAACAGATGAAGTGTTAGATTACGTATGTCATTTTGAAGGCTAAGCGATTCCGTAGCCAAATTGAAGTAAGGCAAGGAAATTTTGCCCTGAATCAGTTAAACTAATGCTATCGCAAAAATTCTGTAAAGCTGGCTTTGCAGGATTTTTTATTTTATATCTCTCCAATTGTTGTCGTTAAGAGGCCGTTCATGGCAAAACCTGAATATTATTATGGCGTTCATGCAGTGGAATCATTGCTTGAGCTAGAGCCAGAGCGCGTTTTAACTTTATTTGCTTTAAAAGGCCGTGATGATCAGCGTTTACAGCATGTATTTGAATTGGCTGAACCGTTTGGTATCAGCATTCAAAAAGCGAGCCGTGACACCTTAGAAAAACTAGCAGGTCAGCCTTTCCATCAAGGCGTTGTGGCCGCTGTGCGTCCATACCCTACGCTCAATGAAAAAGACTTAGATACGTTGATGGCTGCTTCAACACAGCCGATCTTGTTGGCGTTGGATCATATTACAGATCCTCACAACTTAGGTGCATGTATCCGTACTGCGGCCGCAATGGGGGTTGATGCGGTGATTGTACCTCGCGATCGTGCAGCGAGTCTTACACCAACAGCGCGTAAAGTGGCAGCGGGTGGGGCAGAAAAAGTTAAATTTATTCAAGTGACCAATTTGGCACGTACCTTAGCGCATTTAAAAGAAGAGTTTAATGTGCGTGTTGTGGGAACTATGCTGGATGAAAAAGCATTGCCAATCCAACAGTTTGATTTTACAGGCACACCAGTTTGTGTAGTGATGGGCGCTGAAGATACAGGCTTACGCCCAATTACGCAGTCGCAGTGTGATCAAACGGTATATATTCCAATGAATGGTAATTTACAAAGTTTGAATGTCAGTGTTGCTACAGGTATGGCTTTGTACGAAGTATGTCGCCAGCGTAATCACTAATACACTCATATTGAGTGAGTTTGACTTAATTTAAGAAATAAAAGTTTATGTCTCCCCAAAAACAAGGTTATCTCTATGTTCTGATTACAATGTGTATTTGGGGGGGATTTACTCTGACTGCACGGCTCAGTGCAAACTGGGGAATCGGTGCATGGGATATTACCGCACTGCGCTTTTTATTGGCCTTTTGTATATTAATGCCGATCTTAATCTATAAAAAAGACACCGCTTTTTTATGGAAAAAAGAACCCTTTATTTTAGCCATGATTGGTGGTGTAGGATATTGTTTAACAGCATATTCTGCATTTCATTATGCACCAGCTGCGCATGCTGCTATTTTTCTCAATGGCTTTATTCCGCTGTGTACAGCAATCGCTGCCTTCGCTTTATTTAAGCAGGCTTTTGATCGGCATACTTGGGCGAGCCTAGTCATTATGATTGGCGCGATTAGTGTCATGAGCTTCTTAATGTATCGTGAAACTGGGGTCGCATTTGGTCTAGGGGATCTCCTATTTGTCATGAGTGCCATTTGGTGGGGCGTTTTTAGCGTCTTGCTAAGACAGTGGCAATTAAGCGCATGGCATGCGATGGCTGGGGTTGCTGTATGGTCAGCGATTGTATTTGTGCCAATTTATCTTTTATTTCTGCCTAAGCATTTAAGTGAACCTGAGCCGATGCATTTGCTGGCGCAAGTTTTATATCATGGCATTTTTGTGGTGATTGTTGCGACCTTAACCTATGTGGAAGCGATTAAACGCCTTGGAGCCTTTAAGGCGGGCAGCATTGTCACACTGGCACCATTTATGGCTGCAATTTTGGCAGTTCCATTGCTGAATGAGCCTTTAAGTTTTGCGATTATTTGTGGTTTGTTCGGGATGGCAATAGGTGCTTTACAGCCATGGCGTTGGTTGCGTCGTCGTTAAGTTGCTGAATGATCTGTGAATGAATGTGCAAAAAAAGCAGTCTGTATTAAGACTGCTTTTTTTCTGCGCGTTTTAAGTATTGTTGATGTAGGACTGTTAACTGTTGATATAAATGATCGAGATGACCATCATTCACAACAATATCATCAGCCAAGGCTCGTTTATCCGCCCGTGACATTTGTACTTGGATGATATTTTGAATTTGTTCAACACTTTGGCCATCACGTTGGCTGGCACGTTGAATTTGTAGGGATTCGCTCGCATCAATTAAAAGGGTGTGATGGGTCAGCTCATGTTGATTGGTTTCAAACAAAAGAGGTGAAACCAAGATGACATAAGGACTGCTGGCATGCTGTAGTTGCTGAATAATGGATTGGCGGATGGCAGGGTGAGTGATCTGTTCTAAGATTTTACGTGCTTCAGGTGATTTAAAAATATGTTCACGTAAAGCAGGGCGGTTTAATTCACCATTGTCGAGTAAAACCCAATCACCAAACGCACGTTGAATATCGAGTAATGCACCATGCCCAGGCGCTACAACTTCTCGTGCCACAATATCGGCATCGACTACAGTGATATTTTGAGATTCAAACCATGCACTTGCAGCAGATTTACCGCTTCCAATACCACCTGTAAGACCCAAAATAAATGTCATGCCGAGATTACCTTTATGCTTGACCGAGATAGATTTTCATAATTTGCTCACCCCATAAAAAAGCAATCCAACCAGCAATGGCAATATAAGGGCCAAAAGCAAATGGCTGGTTTTCTTTACGAACTTTGAGCAAAATAATACCGATAATCGCACCAACAAAAGAGGATAAAAGCACAATGAGAGGCAACATGAGTGGCCCCATCCATGCGCCTAAAGCCGCTAATAATTTAAAATCACCATAGCCCATGCCTTCTTTGCCTGTAATGAGTTTAAATGCGTAATAGACAGTCCATAAGCATAGAAAACCCAGTAAATAACCCCAAATCGAAGCGGTCGGAGAGACATAAATAGCATAGCTATTAATCCCTAAACCTAGGGCAGCTAGGGGGAGGGTGTAGCGATCTGGCAAAAGCTGTGTATCAAAATCGATAAAAGTCAGTGCGATCAGCATATAAGTCAGCACGAGACCAAAGAGCATTTGTAACGTTGGGCCAAAGACAGCAACAACAATTAAAGCACAGACAGCTGTGAGTAATTCGATACAAGGATAGCGAATACTAATTGGGTTATGGCAACTCCCGCATTTGCCTTTTAAGCTTATCCAGCTGATCACGGGGATATTTTGATACCAGCGAATTGGAGTGTGGCACTTAGGGCAGGTTGAGGCAGGTTTGCTTAAGGTAATTTTAGTTTCATCAATGATAGGTTGTTCAGGGTGAAGGAAAAGTGTGCAATCAGTCCGCCATTCCTGTTCCATCATTTTTGGGGTGCGATATATAACGACATTTAAAAAACTGCCGATACAGAGACTAAAAATCCCAACAACGCAATAAAGCGCTGTTGGGTTTTGAATTAAATATTCTACTAAATCTTGCATTAAACCACGGAACCCATTTGGAAGATTGGTAAATACATGGCAATTACGAGACCACCAACAAGTACACCTAAAACTGCCATAATTAGAGGTTCCATCATTGCTGTTAAGCCATCTACGGCATTATCTACTTCATTTTCATAATGGGTTGCAACTTTGTCTAACATTGAATCGAGAGCACCAGATTCTTCACCAATCGCTACCATTTGCACCGCCATGGATGGGAATTTATTGGTAACGCGCATGGCAAACTGCAATTGTTGACCAGTTGCGACATCATCGCGGATTTTTAAGACCGCTTCTTCATAGACACAGTTGTTGGTTGCGCCTGCGGTAGACTCTAGCGCATCAATTAAGGGTACACCCGCAGCAAAAGTGGTTGCCAGCGTACGACTATAACGCGCGATAATCGCCTTATAAACTAGGTCACCAAAAATAGGAGCTTTGAGTGCAGCTTTATCAAGAAAATCACGGAATTTTTTACTACGTTTTTTCGCTTCAAGAAAACCAGCAATAATGGCAGCAATAACAATAATTAGAATAAACCAATATTGTTGTGTCCATTGCGACATATTCACAACCATTTTGGTGAAAGCTGGAAGGTCTGCACCAAAAGAGGTGAAGAGTTCTTCAAAAACTGGAACAACTTTGACCATTAAAATGATTGTAACAATCAGCGCGACAACAACAACTGTCGCAGGATATTTCATGGCTTTTTTAATTTTTTGTTTGAGAAGTTCACTCTTCTCTTTATAGATGGCTACACGATCCAGCATGGTTTCTAGTGCACCAGACTGCTCGCCTGATTCCACCAATGAGCAGAATAGGTTATCGAAGTATTGTGGATATTTACGTAAAGCACCAGCGAAGGTATTACCACCTTCTACTTCTCCTTTGATCCCTAACACAACTTCGCGCATGGCAGGGTTTTCCAGGCCTTCAGCGACGATTTCAAAACCTTGAACCAATGGAACACCAGCTTTCATCATGGTGGCCAACTGACGGGTAAAGATCGTGATATCTAAGGTTGTCACTTTCTTTTTCATAAAGCCTTCAAGAATATTTTTACGCTTTTCACGAATATTCTTGATGGTAATCCCTTGCTTACGCAAAGTGACTTTTGCCAGCGCCATATTGCGCGCAGGCATTTCCCCTTTAATTTTGGCCCCTTTACGGTCAACCCCTTCATAACTGAAGGTTGGCATCATCTGCCCTTTTTTGACAGCCATGATTTATCCTTATTTTATAAATACTAAATTATTCACTGGTTACACGATTGACTTCTTGTAAGGAAGTCACCCCCTGCATAACCTTAATGAGGCCAGAACGGCGTAAATTATTAAACCCTGCTTTGTCTGAGGCATCTGCAATTTGTATGGCATTACCATCTTCCATGATAATGCGAGAAATTTCAGGTGTCACTTTCATTACTTCATAAATACCGACACGGCCTTTATAGCCTTCGCGACATTCTGAACATCCGACGGGTTGATAAAGCTTAAAATCTGGATTTGCGAGATCTTCTTCGGTAAAACCAAGCTCGATTAAGCTTTGGTGCGGAACTTCAACGGGTGCTTTACATTGTGAACAAAGACGACGCGCCAAACGCTGTGCAATCACTAAGTTGACTGAAGTTGCAATATTAAAAGAAGGTACACCCATGTTGCGTAAGCGGGTTAGGGTTTCTGGGGCACTGTTGGTATGCAGTGTTGACATCACCATGTGGCCCGTTTGCGCAGCTTTAACCGCAATCTCTGCTGTTTCAAGGTCACGAATCTCACCAACCATGACAATATCTGGATCTTGACGCAGGAATGACTTTAATGCTGCAGCGAAGGTTAAACCAACTTTGTTATTGACGTTAACTTGATTAATGCCTTCCAAGTTAATTTCCACAGGGTCTTCGGCTGTGGAAATATTGGTGTCCTCTCGGTTTAAAATATTTAAACCCGTATAGAGCGATACGGTTTTACCCGAGCCTGTTGGACCTGTGATGAGTAGCATACCTTGGGGTTTATCAAGTGCTTGCATGAACAATTCTTTTTGCTCAGGCTCATAACCCAATGCATCAATCCCTAGCATGGCACTAGAAGGATCGAGAATACGCAGTACCAGTTTCTCACCAAATAATGTTGGGAGTGAGTTGACACGGAAGTCGATGGATTTTGTTTTTGATAGCTTGAGTTTAATACGGCCATCTTGTGGGATACGTTTTTCGGAAATATCCATCTGTGACATCACTTTTAAACGTGATGCCAAGCGATTGGCCAATTGTAGGGGAGGGTTGGTGATATTGCGTAATACACCATCTACACGATAACGGACACGATAACTTTTTTCATAAGGTTCGAAGTGTAAATCCGATGCGCCCATACGAATCGCATCAACCAGCAATTTGTTAATATATTTAACAATTGGTGCTTCTTCGCCTTTTTCTTCATCTTCAGAATCTTGTGGCTGGGGTGTACTGGTTCCATCGTCAAGATCTAAATCAAAATCATCATCAAATTCAAAGGTACTTTCTTCGGCAAACTGTTGTTCGATTAGTTTTTCTAGTTTGGCATGTTCAACAATAATGGCTTCGGTCTGCATTTTACTGCTGAATCGAATGGCATCAATTGCATCAATATTGGTTGGGTTACTCGTTGCAACAAAAAGAACATTGCTATGTTTAAAAATAGGTAAGACCCGAAAGCGCGTAATGAGCTTTTCATCTAAGCCTTCACGAATGATTTGGCTCGCATCGTAAGCACTAATATCAAAAACAGGTTCAGCGAATTCAATAGAGATCGTTTCAGCAATGGTGAGGCCAGATAGCCCAATTTCGCTGACAAGATAGGCTACGATGTCTTGGTTGGCTTTTTTTGCACTCAACATTGCTTGTTGCATGTTTTCAGCAGAAATGTGCCCTTCGTCGACTAAGCGACGAATAAATCCTGTAAATCGTGGAGAACCTTGTAATGCTGTCATGCGTAAATAAACCTATGCTTCAATTTGTTTATAATTGGTTTTATTGAAATTATACTTTCGTTAAATAAAAATACCATATCTGAAAATGATGTCACTACCTTAATATCGGGAAAAACTTTGAACTGGGCCTTAATCTAAGCAGAAAAAATGTAAAATAAATTGTAGTCAGTGGGCTTAAATAAAAAAATTATCCTCAAATGTCAGTGGAAATTTTCATTAAATTTCACAATTCCGTGTAGAATGTGCCCGTTTTCATCGAAAGTTTTTATAGGTTATATATGTCGGGTTCGACGATTACGCCTTGGGTGGTTGGCAATTGGAAAATGAATCCAATGCAAGCAGATGCCAAGCAGCTGGTTCAAAACTTAAAAAAATTATTGCAAGATCAAGAAATTGCTGAATCTGCATGTCAGATTGGTATTGCGCCAATCAGCATTGCACTTCAAAGCATTCAAGCAGAATTACAAAGTGCAAATCGTCATATTGCAACGGTTGCACAAGATGTTTCACGTATAGCAGGTACAGGTGCATATACAGGTGAGGTGAGTGCTGAATTACTTAAAGATAGCCAAATTGAGTTTGTACTGGTAGGTCATTCAGAACGCCGTGAATTTTTTGGTGATGCCCCAAATATTTTAAATGAAAAAGTTAAAAATGCGCTTAATGCAGGTTTAACCGTCATTTATTGTGTGGGTGAGAGCCTTGAACAACGTGAAAATGGTCAAGCTGAACAAGTGGTATTACAGCAAATTTGTGATATTGCGAGTGTGGTAAATGCTCAGCAATGGGAAAAAATAGTTATTGCCTACGAGCCAATTTGGGCGATTGGCACAGGTAAAACTGCATCGCCAGCAGATGCGCAAGCGATGCATGCAACTATTCGAGAAGGCATTAGTCAGATCACGCCTATAGGTCAAACAATGGCGCTATTATATGGCGGTAGTGTTAAACCTGAAAATGCAGTAGAGTTAGCTGCTTGTCCGGATATCAATGGTGCACTAGTAGGTGGTGCTTCTCTGAATGCCGAATCGTTTTATAAAATTGCTCAGGCATTTGCGAATACAAAATAATTAGGAGTGCAGCATGCAGACTTTCGTGTTGGTAGTACACATTATCTTAGCCGTTTTGATGATTGTTTTGATTCTGGTTCAGCATGGTAAGGGTGCTGATGCAGGTGCATCATTCGGTGGTGGTGGTGCTGCGACCGTGTTTGGTGCATCAGGTTCAGGTAACTTTTTAACGCGTTTAACGGCGATTTTAACGGCGTTATTCTTCGTAACAAGCTTAACTTTGGCCATTTTTGCGAAGAAACAATCTACAGATGCGTATAGCTTAAAAGCAATTTCTAATGTACCTACTGCTCCTGCTAAATTGCCTGAAACTTCGCCAACTGCACCAAAAAGCGCAGACTAATCAGAATTAGTTCTTTCTTTTTTTGAGTGATGCGTCTAGAATGCGACACAGCTGCGGTGGTGGTGGAATTGGTAGACACGCTACCTTGAGGTGGTAGTGCTTTCGGGCGTGGGGGTTCAAGTCCCCCCTTCCGCACCAACTTATAATCCAGAACATAAGTTGGTGCTTTGTAGCTAAAATCTGTTGATGCGGGATGGAGCAGTCTGGTAGCTCGTCGGGCTCATAACCCGAAGGTCGTTGGTTCAAATCCAGCTCCCGCTACCAATCAACTTTATTTATGAAAACAACATGAATAAACAGCCAATTTGGTTGAGATAAATCATATGTCGGTGCGGGATGGAGCAGTCTGGTAGCTCGTCGGGCTCATAACCCGAAGGTCGTTGGTTCAAATCCAGCTCCCGCTACCAATCGACTTTATTTGTGAAGCAAACATAAATAAACAGCCTATTTAGGTTGATATAAATTGCATGTCGGTGCGGGATGGAGCAGTCTGGTAGCTCGTCGGGCTCATAACCCGAAGGTCGTTGGTTCAAATCCAGCTCCCGCTACCAATTTCTGATCTTCGGTGCAACGCGATCAGGCAAATCATTACAATGTTTTCGATTGAAAATTAGGAATGAATTGTATATAATTTTTGCACGTTGATGCGGGATGGAGCAGTCTGGTAGCTCGTCGGGCTCATAACCCGAAGGTCGTTGGTTCAAATCCAGCTCCCGCTACCAAGTTTCTAAAAGGCTCACAAAAAGGTGGGCCTTTTTGCACAGTGGACTTTAGTTTTCTGTGCAATACTAGGGGCGTTTACGCCCTTTTTTATTGGCTATTGTGCAGTGTCGACATGATTTGGTCATAAAATGACGCTTCACTATAGGTTGTTTTCTGGCTGTTTCTGGCCAATGAATCGCACAAATTTAACGAGAGTAAATGAAGCTATCAAATAAAACTCAGGCACTCCAGGATCTAATCGCTCCAGCAGTGCAGGCATGTGGTGTAGATCTTTGGGGTATTGAATTCATGCCTCAAGGCAAGCGTTCTTTATTGCGTATTTACATCGACAAAGCAGTGGATGACGGCGCAGAACCTGTGATCAATGAAGATGGTGAAGTTGAACAAGGTCGCGGTATTGGCGTGCAAGATTGCGTACGTGTAACGCAACAAGTTGGCGCAATGCTGGATGTGCATGATCCAATTTCAGGTGAGTATGCACTTGAAGTGTCTTCACCTGGTTGGGATCGTCCATTCTTCCAACTTGAACAAATGTCGGGATATATCGGTCAGCAAGTGGCTTTACGCTTAATTAGTGCTGTAGAAAACCGCCGTAAGTTTCAGGCTAAATTGGTGGCTGTAGATCTAGAAAATGAAATCATTCAAGTGGAAGTCGAACAGCAACAAGTGCTTGAAATCGACAGCCATAATATTGATAAAGCAAATTTGATCTACCAAGATTAATTCTATAAATAAGAATCTGAACGAATAGGTGACTTATGGCACGCGAAATTCTTACCGTGGTAGAAACGGTTAGTAACGAAAAAGGTGTACCTCGTGAGGCGATCTTTGAAGCGCTAGAGCAAGCATTGGTTGCAGCGACGAAAAAGAAATTCTATGAAGGCACACATTCGGAAGAAGCGCGTTTACGTGTGGAAATCGACCGTAAAACTGGTGATTACAGCACTTTCCGTCAATGGGAAGTTGTTGCCGACGAAGATCATGAAATGCCTGCATGTCAGGATGCAATTTCAGATGTAGATCCAGCAAAATGGTCTATTGGTGATATTCGTGAGCTTGAAGTTGAATCGATTGATTTTGGCCGTATTGCAGCGCAAATTGCGAAACAAGTGATTGTACAAAAGATTCGTGAAGCTGAGCGTGCATTGGTTGCAGATGCTTATGAATCAAAAGTGGGTGAGTTAATCTACGGTGAAGTTAAAAAACAAACCAAAGATGGCTTTATCATCGACTTAGGTGACAATGCTGAAGCATATCTTGCACGTGAAGAAATGATTGCAAAAGAAATTTTGCGTCCTAAACAACGTGTAAATGCGATTTTATATAGTGTGAACCGTGAAGGCCGTGGTGCTCAATTATTATTGTCACGCTCTAAGCCAGAAATGCTGATTGCTTTAATGAAAAAAGAAATTCCAGAAATTTCTGAAGAAATCATTGAAATTAAAGCAGCAGCGCGTCAACCAGGTGTTCGTGCTAAAATCGCTGTGAAAACAAACGATCATCGTATTGATCCAGTAGGTGCTTGTATTGGTATGCGTGGTACACGTATCCAAGCGGTACAACAAGAGCTTAATGGCGAACGTATTGATGTTGTCGTGTGGTCAGATGATCCAGCGCAGTATATTGCAAGTGCGCTTGAGCCAGCAGATGTATCAAGTATTGTCATTGATGAAGATGCACATACTGCAGATATCATTTTCGCTGCGAGTGATCAATTGGCTCGTGCTATTGGTTCTCAAGGTCAAAACGTACGTTTAGCATCTGAATTGACTGGCTACAAGCTAGACATGATGCTGGAAGAAGAATACTACGCGCGTCAACAAAACGAAGCACAACAATATCTAGATATGTTTGTGACTCGTTTAGATATTGCTGAAGATTTAGCAATGGCGCTGGTAGAAATGGGCTTCACATCTCTCGAAGAAATTGCATATGTTCCTGCAGAAACATTTGATGAGATTGAGCTTGATGCTGAAACTGTTGAATTATTGCAAAGCCGTGCGAAAGAAGTTGCATTGGCAGATGCATTACAACAACAGGAAAATGTTCAAGAGCCGAGCCCAGAGCTAGCTGCAATGGAAGGCATGACACAAGAGATCGCGTATGCGCTTGCTGCTCGCGGTGTGGTAACTGTAGATGACTTAGCTGACCAAGCAACTGACGATATTTCAGATATCGAAGGTTTAGGTTCAGAAAAAGCGGGTCAACTAATTATGAAAGCGCGCGAATCATGGTTTAACTAGGAGGTAATATATGGCGGACAAGTCGATTAAAGAGTTAGCACTTAGCGTGGGTCGCCCCGTTGAGACGCTGCTGGAACAGGTTCGTGATGCAGGTCTACCGCAAGGTAAATCTGATGATATTATTACCACCGAACAACAAGATGTTCTCGTTAACCATTTGAAGAAAGTTCATGGTCAAGACGATGGACATGCAGGAAAAATCACGTTGAAACGTAAAACTACCAGTACTGCTAAAGTGGCAAGTACATCAGGTAAGGCAAAAACGATTAATGTAGAAGTTCGTAAGAAGCATACATTTGTTAAGCCTGATCCAGAACAAATTAAAGCGGAAGCTTTGGCTAAAGCTCAAGCAGATCAAAAAGCGCGTGAAACTGTTGCTCCAGTTGCATCTGCAAAAGAAGAAGCAACTGCTCAACCTGTATCTAAAGCAAAACAAGCTTTAGAAGCAATGCGTGCGGCAGCGAAGCAAGAAAGCGCGAAACAAGAAACGCCTAAAGCGGCGGTTGTTGTAAAACGCAAGTCAAACAACAAGCCGATTTCTAAACCAATTGAAACATTGGCACAGAAAAAAGCGCGTGAAGAACAAGCGGCTCAGTTAAAAGCAACTGAAGAAGCAGTACGTCGTAAATCTGCTGAAGAAGCACAACAACGTACGCTTGAGCAAATGCGTCAAATGGCATCGAAATATTCTGCTGAAGACACTACAGCAACGATTCGTGTAATTGACGATTCTCCATTAGCAGCTGGCCTTGTTGGTCAGGCTTATGAAGATTCATTTGCGAAAGAAGACCGTGAAATTAAACGTGGTACAAACACGAATAATACACGTTCACCTAAAAAAGGCGGTCGCCGTGGTGAAGAGCAGTCTTTCCGTGATAACTCACATAAACGTGGTTTAAAATCAAGCCAAGCAAACAAACATGGCTTTGAAAAACCAGTTAAAAAACAAGTTTATGATGTAGAAATTGGTTCTACGATTGTTGTTGCTGACTTAGCTGCAAAAATGGCAATCAAGGTGCGCGAAGTTATTAAATCACTGATGAAAATGGGTGAGTTAGTTACGCAAAACCAAGCGATTGATCAAGAAATTGCTGCTCTTGTTGTTGAAGAAATGGGCCATAACCCGGTTCTAGTTTCTGAAACTCAAGCAGAAGACAACTTATTTGAAGCAGCTGAAGAAGCACGTGGTGCACAATCTACGCGTGCGCCAGTGGTTACGATCATGGGTCACGTTGACCATGGTAAAACATCGCTTCTTGACCGTATTCGTCGTGCCAAAGTTGCACAAGGCGAAGCGGGCGGTATCACACAGCATATCGGTGCTTACCACGTTAAAACTGACAAAGGTATTATCACTTTCCTAGATACTCCGGGACACGCAGCATTTACTGCAATGCGTTCACGTGGTGCGAAAGCGACAGATATCGTGGTTCTAGTTGTAGCGGCAGATGATGGTGTAATGCCACAAACTGCGGAAGCGATTGACCATGCGCGTGCTGCGGGTACTCCAATCATTGTTGCAATCAACAAGATGGATAAAGAATCTGCAGATCCAGATCGCGTATTGAACGAATTGACAACCAAAGAAATCGTGCCTGAACAATGGGGCGGTGATGTACCGGTTGCAATGGTTTCAGCACATTCTGGCCAAGGTATTGATGAATTACTTGACCTTATTTCAATCCAAGCTGAAATGCTTGAGTTGAAAGCATCTGAAGAAGGTGCAGCGCAAGGTGTTGTAATTGAAGCACGTGTTGATAACAGCCGTGGTGCGGTAACGTCGATTCTTGTACAAAACGGTACATTGAAAGTAGGTGATCTTGTTCTTGCAGGTGCATCTTACGGTCGTGTACGTGCAATGACAGATGAAAATGGTCAACGTATTAAATCTGCTGGTCCTTCGATTCCTGTTGAAATCTTGGGTCTTCCAGAAGCGCCAATGGCGGGTGACGAAGTTCTTGTTGTAAGCGACGAGAAAAAAGCACGTGAAGTTGCTGATGCGCGTATGGATCGTGAACGTCAAAAACGTCTTGAACGTCAATCTGCAATGCGCCTTGAAAACATTATGGCGTCTATGGGCAAGAAAGATGTTCCTATTGTTAACGTTGTTCTTAAAACAGACGTACGTGGTACTTTAGAAGCACTACACGTAGCACTTGCTGATCTTGCAACTGATGAAGTGAAAGTACGTATTATTGGTTCGGGTGTTGGTGCAATCACTGAGTCTGACGTAACACTTGCAGAATCTTCTGAAGCTGTACTGCTTGGCTTTAACGTACGTGCTGACAATACTGCACGTCAAAAAGCAGATGCAGATGGTATCGACATTCGTTACTACTCAGTTATTTATCAATTGATTGATGACGTGAAAGATGCAATGAGCGGTAAGCTTGCACCTGAACACCGTGAAACAATCCTTGGTGTTGCTGAAGTACGTGAAGTGTTCCACTCAAGTAAATTTGGTGCAGCTGCAGGCTGTATGGTACTTGAAGGTATGCTACATCGTAATAAACCAATTCGCGTATTACGTGATGATGTGGTTGTCTTCCAAGGTGAACTTGAATCTCTACGTCGTTATAAAGATGTGGTTGAAGAAGTTCGTGCCGGTATGGAATGTGGTCTTGCAGTTAAAGGCTATAAAGACATCAAAGCTCAAGATAAGATTGAGGTTTATGATGTTCAATTGGTTAAACGGAGTCTGTAATGGCAGGCAGTCAACGTCTGAAGCGAATGGCGGATACAGTACAACGCGAGTTGTCTGAACTGATTCGTCAAGAGCTGAAAGATCCTCGCTTAGGTGGTCTTGTGACCATCTCTGCGGTGAAGGTCAGTCCTGATCTAGGCTATGCAGAAGTTTATGTGACCGTAATGGGTCGTGAACTTGGTGATGACCAAAACGAAGAGGCGAATAAAGAGACTTTAGATGTTTTAAATAAAGCATCAGGTTTCTTACGCCACGAGTTGGGTCACCGCATTAAGACGCGTATTACACCGCGCTTGCGTTTTCACTACGATAAAACCAATGCGTATGGTAACTATATGTTTGGTTTGATTGCTGAAGCTGTGAAGGATTTACCTCCTACAGATGCAACACAAAAAGATGATGAATAAGATCTCATTTGAGATCACATAAAAAAGCCACCTTCGGGTGGCTTTTTTATGTCAGCAGTTATTATTAAATCATAATCGCCAGTAAATTAGAAAACGAAGCTATTTCACTTCATCCTGAGATGGTTTTTGATGAAATGCACGACGGCGCGTACGTTGCCAAGGCAACGGTCGGTCTAAAGCTTCAGGCACTTCGCCACCTTTTGAGCGTAAACGCAGGTGTAAAGCTGCTTGTGCCATTAAATTGGCAGAAACTGGCGCAGTGATGAAGGCAAAGAGTGTGAGTAGAAGTTCAGGAAAGCCAAACCGGCCTTGAAATGCAGAATAAATCATGGCTGCAATCAAGAAGCTACCGAGACCTAATGTACTTGATTTGGTCGGTGCATGTAGACGCATAAATAAGTCGGGGAGGCGGACCATGCCAATGCCACCCACCAACATAAAGAAAGCGCCACAAATGAGAAAGAACGAAACCAAGATTTCCATTAACAATTGCATGATGGTTGCTCCTTAATCGATCACATGGCCAGTGGTAAAGTAGCGTGCAAGCGCTGCTGTAGAAACAAAGCCTAGCATTGCAACCAATAAAGCACCTTCAAATAAAGACGTACTTATCCAATAAATGCCCAAGATCACAATCAGGCAAGTCGCGTTTAGAAATAAGGTGTCGAGTGCTAAAAGGCGATCGACGATTGATGGTCCCATCACTAAACGGATGAGACATAAGAGCATAGAAATGGTCACTGCAATGAGGCAGATTCCAAGTGCATAAGGTAAGATCATCATGCATGCTCTCCTGACTGAACCCCAAAAATTTGCATCAGTGGTTGTTCATAACGCATTTTGATGGTTTGAATTTCTGATTCAGTGTCATCTGTGCTAAGTGCATGAACCAAAATATCACCACGGTCTTGGTCGATCCCTGCGGAGACTGTGCCTGGTGTGGTGGTAATGATCATCGCTAATAAGGTGTTAACTTCCTCATGTTGCGTTTCTAAAGGCACACGAAACCATTTTGGGTGCAATTTATCAGTCGGCCCAAGCACCAATTTAGCTACGTGGATATTACTGACAATAATATCCCATAGCACCACAAGGCCTAATTGAATTGCCTTTACCCAATTAATATTGGGTGTACGGGCAATAAAGGGTTTGACTAAGTAAGGAATACCAATGGCGAGGATGACTGCCATGAGTAGTGATGCAGGATCAATACTGTGCGCCAACATCAACCAACTTAAGCCCGTGATGATGGAGACGAACGGATGTGGAAAACAGCGTTCTAGAAACGAGGTGTTTTTCATATTCAAGGTGCCTCCATCGGTTTGAGTTGGTCATTCTCTGGTTGTTCATCTGCTTGATGTTGTCCCTGAATTTGACGCTGTTTAAATTCTGAAATATGCCCACCTTTTAAGGTTTGCTCAGGAATTAAATATGGAATTAGATGTGCATTCGGGTCAACAACTTCACCGCCATATTTGGTCTCTGGAAGATTTTCTGGATCAAACGGTTGTACGCTAATCACTTCACCTGTTTCATCTTTTTTCAATAATAAGCCTTCATACAGGGCATTATTTTGAATCTGTACCGCTGTGCTATGCGTATATTGATAGATGGGTGCGGCAAATGCCATATAGGCGATTAAGCCAGCCAGAAGGACATAAATGGTTTTATCGTTGCGCTTAGGTGCAATTGCGGGCAAGACTTGATAATTGGTATAGGCTTTTTCAGCAGGATTGTCTTCTGGTTGAGTCGCACGCCAAAAAAGAATAAAACCAACACGTGTCATGGCTAAAATACTGAGTAAACTGACCAAAAGCACCACCAATATAATCAGCAATTGATATGGAGAGTTTGCAGTCGCTTGTAAGATAAAGACTTTACCTAAGAAGCCACTAAAAGGTGGCAACCCCGCCATCATCAGCGCAATAATAAAGTAGGTGAGTGCAACCACTTTGTGCTGTTTCATCTGTGGCGCAATTTTAAAATGATCTTTAAATTCGCCACGCTGAGAGGTAATCCAGCCACAGAGCAAATAAAAGGCTGCACCAATGAGAGTACTGTGAACTAGATAATACAGTGCAGCGGCCCAAGCTTGTGTATTCATGAGTGATAGGGCAATTAAGATCGTACCGATAGACGATAAAATCATAAAGCCAACAAAGCGGCGCAGACGTTCTGCACCAATTGCGCCAATCACGCCATAAACAGAGGTGACTAAACCAATCACAAGTAATAAGGCTTGTAGAATGCTGTGGCTCACTGCATCATCAAATACCGTTCCATTAATACGTAAAATCGCATAAATGCCGACTTTGGTCATAATGGTAAATAATGCCGCAACGGGTGTAGTTGCTACGGCATAGGTTTTTGGTAGCCAAAAGCCCACTGGTAACATGGCTGCTTTAATGCCAAATACTACAAAGAGAAGTAATCCACCAGCAACAGCTAGACGATGCTGATCATTTTCTAATAGAGGCATTAAACGTGCGACATCGGCCATATTTAGACTGCCGACACTGCCATAAATTAAGCCTAAACCAATTAAGAACAGTGCAGAAGCCAATAAATTAATGGTGACGTAGTGAATACCCAACTGGAAGCGTGCTTTGCCTTGACCATGTAGGAGCAAGACATAAGATGCCATGAGTAGGATTTCAAAAAAGACGAATAAGTTAAATAAGTCGCCTGTAAGAAATGCACCACATAAGCCCATCAATAAAAAATGGCACATTGCATGGAAGTAGCGTCCACGTTCATCCCATTCTTTACTGGCAAACCAAATCACTGGGAGGGCCAGTGCATAGGTTAAAACCAGCATAAATGCAGACAGTTGATCGAGTACCAAAACAATGCCGAATGGTGCTGCCCATTCGCTCAGATTATAAATATGTACCTCACCTGTACTGGCAAGGATTAAATAATAAACTGAAGTTAAAGCACCTAGAATGAGTGACAGTAAGCTGAGACCACGGCGCCATGGTTGACGGCGGTCTTGTGCTAATGAACCAGAACCCGGGTTGCCGAGCAAGACCAACAAGAACGCTGTAAACGCAGGAATTAAAATACTAAAAATCGGTGTGTGTTGCGTAAAGAAGTGCATAAAACTAGTCATTATGGCTCATCCTCACGCGAATCGATTGGTGGTATTTCTTCTTTAGAGTCAACGTGGTCTGTTCCTGTTTCATAACGGCTACGCAGCGCCAATTGCACAATAAATGCCGTAGTGGCAAAGCCGATAACAATGGCAGTGAGTACTAAAGCCTGTGGAAGTGGGTCAGTTGCTTTGGTGGTTTCAGTCAATACCGCTGGCGCATTGATTTGAATACGGCCCATGGCAAATAAAAATAAATTTACGGCATAACCAATCATGGCCAGACCAAGAACCACAGGGAAAGTACGTGCACGGAGAATTAAGTAAATGCCTGTTGCGGTCAGTAAGCCAATCGCAGAAGCCATTAGAAGTTCTAAACTGATCATGTGCTTATCCTTTTGGTACTGGGCCAGACATACTTGAGTGACGCGAATCGCCCAAGACGGAAATCATCAACATTGTGGCACCGACGACGGTGATATAAACACCGACATCAAATAAGGCAGCCGTTGCTAAATGCATTTCACCAATGAGTGGTGGCGACACATAAAAATGTGCACTGGTCAGGAAGGGGCGACCAAAGAACCATGCACCGATCCCTGTTAGGCCTGCAATCACTAAACCAATGCCAATCCAAACTTCGTATAAACGTCCTGATTTTGCTCTGAGCAATTTCTCGGCATGGTCTTGACCCAGTGCAATGTACTGAATTACCAAAGCTAAAGAAGTAATTAAACCTGCAATAAAGCCACCGCCTGGTAGATTGTGGCCACGTAAGAAAATGTACAGGCTGATTACAAGTGCTAAAGGTAAAATCCAAGAGGCTGTAATACGGAACATCAGTGGTGATGGATTGAAACGATAGGTCAGGCCTTGTGTAATGCTAGTACCATGGGTACGCATACCGTCCATCAAGCACAGCGTGCCAATGGCAGCAATGCCTAATACCGTAATTTCACCGAAGGTATCGAATCCACGGAAGTCGACCAAAATGACATTCACGACGTTGGTACCACCACCTAGTGGAATCGATTGTTGCATGAAGAACCATGAAATTGAATTATGATCGCGGGTCAAAATGAGCCAGCTGATCCATGCAATACCTGCACCACCTGCAATTGCAATCAGGGCATCACGCCAACGACGAGAAACACTCGACTCATAAGGTGTAAGCTGTGGTAAAAGCGATAAACTCATGAGCAGTAGTACGGTAGTGACCACATCAACAGTGATTTGGGTGAGTGCAAGGTCAGGTGCAGAGAAGCAAACAAAGACCATGGTCACCACAAGACCAACTGCACCACTAATCAGCACCGCTTTAATGCGTTCGTGGTGGAACCATAGCATCATCCAACACGCAGAGAACAACAATAACCAAAGTACAATCGCAATCAATGGCGCACTGGTTAGCTCACGCGTACCTGTCATTAAGCCTTGAGAAAAGAGCGGTAATGCCATCACAAAAATGCTAAACACTACAATCCACATGAGGTAGCGTTGGAGTGAACCTGTTTCAGTGGCACGTTTAAATTTGCGTGAATTTAATAATAAATGTTTTAAGAACAGCTCAAATAGAACTTTACCTTGGAATTTTCCTAAAATTGGATCAAGGTCAATTTCTCGAATACGTCCGCCTTTGGCCAAGGCAAAATAGAAAATAATCCCTCCGACCAAAGCAATGGCACTCATCAGTAATGGCAAATTAAATCCGTGCCAAATAGCCAGATGTGTACCTTCAAAGGCAAAATTTTGTGTACTGGCCTGTGCGGTACGATTAACAATATTTTCGACCAAGAGGGCAGGGAATAAGCCCACTAGAATACATAAAATGGCCAACAATGTTGCTGGTGCACGCATCCCAAAAGCAGGCTCGTGAGCATCTTTATTAGGCACTTGCTTGCCGATTGGGCCATCAAAAAATACGCCGTGAACCAAACGAATAGAGTAAGCCACGGCAAAAATGCCAGCAAAAGTCGCAACCACCGCAGAACCAAACATGATTGGACCCGTTAAATTTGCCAACAGTTCCGTAAAGAACATTTCTTTGGATAAGAAACCGTTGGTCAATGGTACGCCTGCCATAGAGGCTGCAGTAATCATGGTAAGGGTTGCGGTGAACGGCAGTAATTGCCATAGACCACTTAATTTGCGTAAATCACGAGTGCCTGACTCGTGGTCAATAATCCCAGCAATCATAAACAGCGCTGCCTTAAAGGTCGCATGGTTAATGATGTGGAAAATGGCTGCGGCCACCGCCAAAGGTGAACCGATACCAAGCAAGCACACAATAAGACCCAAATGACTAATGGTTGAATAAGCCAGTAGGCCTTTTAAATCTTCTTTAAAAATGGCGAAGAATGCAGCCATACAAAGGGTAAACAACCCGATAAAGGTCACGAGATTATGGTAAAGCGCAGCTCCTGCAAAAATTGGCAGTAAACGGGCAAGTAAGAAAATACCTGCCTTGACCATGGTTGCGGAGTGTAAGTATGCAGAGACTGGCGTCGGTGCTGCCATCGCATTGGGTAGCCAAAAATGAAAAGGGAACTGCGCACTTTTGGTAAATGCACCCATGAGGATAAGTAGGAGCATTGGAACAAAGAGCGCATGACTTTGGATTAAGCCACCCATCGTTAAAATTTGATCTATTTCATAGGTGTCAGTGATTTGTCCGAGCAGGATAAATCCACCCAGCATACACAGCCCACCCATTCCGGTAATGGTGAGTGCCATGCGTGAGCCACGTTGTGCAGCCTCGTAGTTACTCCAATAACCAACCAATAAGAAAGAAGAAATACTGGTCAGTTCCCAAAACACTAACAGCAACATTAAGTTATTGGATAATGAAATCCCCAGCATGGCCGCCATAAACAACATAAGGAGCGTATAGAGTTTGCTGAGTGAATTTTTTGGGCTGAGATAGTAATAGGCATAGATAAAGATGAGTGTTCCGATGCCAGTAATTAGCAAAGAGAATAACAATCCTAATGCATCTAAACGAAAACTCAGGTTCAGCCCCAATTGCGGAAGCCAATGCCAAGTTTCTAAAATCACTTGACCATTAAAAACAGCTTTGGCTTGTGTCAGTAGTAGCGTGAGGCTACTTAAACTGACAGCAATTGCCCCAAAGGCTGTCGCTCCTCGTGAGAATTGTTTCAGCCATGGGATAAGGATTGTGCCTAAAACTAAAGGTAATAAGATAATAATCGGCAGCACACTCGTATCCATTGTCGTGATTAGGCCTAAGCCTAGAGTGAATCTCAATCTTTCAAGGACTGAAGGACCGCAAAGAGTAGTCCAAAACTTAATCTTGAAAGCATTTATGTGTTTAAAAATATAAAGTGCTGTATTGCGCAGCAAATAAGCGATAGCAAATTCCGATTTTAATATGAAATTTGCAAGTAAAACCGATCATATTACAGGCAATGCACAACTTCAATCTTTTTATGCAAGAGAAGGTCATTATATACCGCATGCTTCAGTGCATGGGGTGGTGTATTGTACAGTCCGCAAGGCATTTTGGCCGTATTGTAAATGTTAAACTCAAAGTGGCTTGATGGCTTTGGATTTAGAGCAAATGTTGTTGATTGGAATTGTCATCTTCAAATTGTAAGCGTTGTATAAGTTCTAAACGCTGTTGTTCATTCAGTTGTTCGCTAATTTGATTCACTAGACTTTGGATCGGGTTAACGTCGGGTTGTAAGATTTCGATAGGCAGAGGAGTAGCATCCTCTGTTTTAGGGTGATCTTCTAAATGTAGACTTGCATAAATATGTTCAAATTGCTGTTGCCATGCTTCAGGATGAAGACTGTATAGCTGTTTATTTTCCAATTTTAAACATTGAAAACGTGATGCGCGCTCTAAAAGTTCAGGGCGTTCGCCTGTAGCGAGAATTTGTAAGCGCGGAAAGGCTTGATGTAAACGCTCTAAAATTACAGCTGCCATATTGCCATCCAATTGATAATCAATGGCATCAATCATCAATACACCATCACCCTCATCGCAAGGATAGAGGCTGGCAGGGTTTAATAGACATAAGCGTCGAACGATATCGCCAATCAGTGCAACAAGATTGCGGATGCTGTTGGAGAGTTGCTGAAACATCATGATTTGGCCGTCATAATTCACCATAAACTGTAGCTTTGGGTGATATTGCAACCAAACATTGCTGATTTCAGGTAATACGATACGAATGGCATGTCTTAAAGCCGCCAGAGCAGGCGCGTGCATTTCACTATGCGCTTGAAGTAGTCGTTGTTCTATAAAGTGTTGTGATTTATCTGACTCAGTTGCAGTTTGGCTTTTGGCTAAAATCTGTTGGACCAATTGCGCACTTTGAGCATTTTCAATATCACTTACTTCACGGAACCATTCAAAGAAACGGCTAAACGTTGTAAATGGAATAGCCGAAACTTCGTAAGCATAGGCGGCCTGAAAAATTGCTGGATTATTTTTATTTAGCAAATTCACATCATTGACAAAGCGCTCTGCGGGGTAATAAGCAATTAAAGGCATGCCCAAAAGTGGGTCATCACGCATGGCACGTTGATAGATCAGCACCAAATCTTCAAGTTGTTGGGTATCTACCTTACTAATGCCAATACCTTGGCTATTGATGGTTTTGTATAGTTGCCAACGACACAGCTGAGGATCTTCACTGCTTGTATCTGGGCTTTCTGGAAAATGCCCAATATCTTCTGGAAAGCGAATTTGAATATCAATTTTAGACTGCAATCGCGTGAGCATAATATCTTGATCAAGCATCACGACGCCTGCTGTGCGCAGGTCTTTATAGCGGGCCGCAAACCATGTGAGTGCTTGATAGCTCAGACGTAAAAGAGAGGTTTTACCACTACTTTGCTCGCCTAAAATTAAGCTAATAGGCAGGTCGTGGTAATTAAATTCGGCTTTTAGGTCGGTAAAGTGTAAAGCGTGCTTAAGTTGAATTGATTGTATTTTCATAAGACACCTGTTTCTGGCTGGAGCAGGTTATCGGGCGACAGGTCTTAGCTCACAGCTTGGCGCAGTGATTTCGGCATTTCTCGTTTTAATATCTGCACCAAATCATAAATATGATGGATGTTTAAGCTTACTTTAGCACGTGTACAAGCCACGTAAAGTAATCTTAACTCTTCGTCACTAATTTTATAGTCTTTCTCATTAAGTCGAAATTGGTAGTCGTCTTCTATATGAACCCGATCCCACTCTAAGCCTTTGGCTTTATGGGCGGTCGAAATAATATAGTCGGCTTGCTCAATGGGGGTGATTTTGGCCAAGGCGCGCTTTAAAGGATCTGTACCATGATCATCCACCAGTTTGACTAAAGGCTTAATGTCGCTACCGTCATTGGTTTCACAGTACTCGTGTACATCATGCCAAGAGTTAAACCATGCCAATTCAGGTACATCCACGACACGCTTACCTTGTTTTAACATGGCTGCTGCATCGACAAAACGATTAAGCTTGGCATGGTCGGCTTGTAAACTGACTTTGTCACCATGGACTAAGCCTGCCAATAAAAGTTCCATTGCCCGTGCATTGGTACGACACAAAATAGCATCACGTTGCTTGGTATGGGGTTTGTTGACTACTTTGGAATTGAGCAGGGGGTTGCCGAGTAAGGGCACGGTTTCATGCAATGCACCTAAAATGGCATTGGCATTGAGTGCAATTTCTTCACCAAAACGAAATGAAGTGGTGAGACGAGACTCAGGCAAAGGCAATTGCTGCATGGCATTGACTGCGCCACGCCATGCATAAATTTGCTGATGGGCATCGCCCACATAAATCACTTGCGTATTGCGCTGTTTGAGCAAAATGCCCAGCATCAGTGGATCTGCATCTTGTGCTTCATCAAAGAGCACATAGTCTGCGGGAATATTGGGTTCAGACAATGCCCACAATTTTAAATAAATATCGTGCCCAATCCCTGCTTGATGGTGCGGGTCGATTGATTCTAACCAACGGCGTTCAACGGCAGGGTAAAGGTGTTTTTGTAGCGTATCGATATCATCTGCATGTAACCAGCTAGGCGCTTGAATGTGGCGCGGTGCAGGGTACTGCGAACTGGTCGAACAGAAATAGCTGACGGCATTGGCCACTAAGCTGGCCAAGCGAGAAGGCATGAGCACATATTGTTCATAACGCCCACCCATCATTCGACGTAGCGTAATTGGCGTTAAGCGATATTCTTTCGCGATGAAACTTGGGCTTAAACGAGGCAGGCGAAGCTTGTCTGTGACTCCACGTGGAACGCTACGAAAGGCCAAGGAGTGAAAAGTTCGACAGTCGACATTACCATGAAACTTTTGCTGTGCTTCAGTTGCTATGGCTTTGTTAAAGGCCAAGTACATGCCACGTCTTTGTGGCATGGCCTCACTGATCATTTGTAAAGTTGTGGTTTTACCTGTGCCAGCATAGGCAATGACTTTAAAAGATTTCCCCAGCCGTGCGTTATCTATCGCAGTGGCTTGCTCATAGGTTGCGCTCGGCTTTTTGGGATTAGTCACTGTTCAATGCCTAGTTGCTTAGTGGCTACGATTAGCTTTTTCAACCAAGCCTGATAGGCCTTGGCGACGTGCCAATTCGTTTAAAACCAATTGTGGGTCTAGGTCGAAATAGCCCAACATTACAATGGTATGGAACCACAGATCAGCCACTTCGTAGATTAGGTCGTTTTTATTATCTTCATTGGCTTCAGTTTTAAAATCTTTGGCAGCAATAATCGTTTCAACACTTTCTTCGCCAATTTTTTCTAAGATTTTATTTAAGCCTTTGTGGTATAGCTTAGCCACATAAGAAGAGTCAGGGTCTGCAACTTTACGTTCAGCCATCATTTTGCCTAAGTAGTCGAGAACTTCCACTTGCTCAGACTGCGCATTTGAGGCATTCATTGCAATGGTATGTGGATTTGCAGACTTTTCACCATAAATTGCAGATGGATCTTTAAGCTGCGCATCAACAATTTCCCAGCCCGTTGCTGTCAGTTTACGGTAAAAGCAAGATTCACGGCCTGTATGGCAGGCAATACCACCGTGTTGTTCAATTTGAAGCACAATCACGTCAGCATCACAGTCTAAACGGATTTCGTGTACCGTTTGAAAATGACCAGACTCTTCGCCTTTGTACCACAGTTTGCTACGTGAGCGAGAGAAGTACACCGCTTGATTTTTTTCAGCTGTTAAAGCCAGTGCTTCGCGGTTCATCCACGCCACCATCAAAATACGTCCAGTTTGATGATGCTGAGCAATAGCAGGCACTAAGCCTTGTTCGTTAAATTTTACTTCATCGAGCCATTGCAGATTGTTCATGTGGATTACACCTAAATTTGTTCAAATAAATAAAGTTACTCAATCGAGTCACGATTTAAAAATCGCGAACCATAGTGTACGGCATCATGGCGTAAGAGAGTAACTAAAACTTAAGCAATTTTTAAAGTGTCGAATATTGCCAAAATATTCATAGACATAAAAAAGCCCAATCGAAATTGGGCTTCACTTAAATAGGCTTAGTCATGTAGACCTACAGACTAGCGAAACTTACCAGTGCTCGCCTGGGAATAAGCGCGCGTATGCTTTTTGCACCCAGTTGAGTTTCTGTTGTTGACCCACCGAAGCGCTTGAACTTGGGAAAAGGTTATAACCAATCGACATCAATTTGTTGTTAATGTCTGGCGCAATCGAATAGGTAATCGAGGCTAAACGGCCAAGATTTGTCGCCACTTTTTTCGGGCGCTTCACAATGGCATAGGCAATGAGGTCAGCTGCTTGTTCAGGAGAGAGCGTTGGCACATATTTGTAAATTTTGGTTGGCGCAATCATTGGCGTACGCACTAAAGGCATATAAATCGATGTGATTGCAATTTTATGTGAATGCACTTCTGCAGATAAGCAACGACTGAATGCATCGAGCGCGGCTTTAGATGCTACATAAGCCGAGAAACGGGTCGCATTTGCTAACACGCCAATTGAACTGATGTTAATAATGTGACCATCACGGCGAATCATCATTTGCGGTAAAATGTTCATCACCAAACGAATTGCACCAAAGTAATTCAGCTGCATGGTACGTTCAAAGTCATGGAAACGATCAGTGGATTCGTGCACGGCACGACGGATTGAACGTCCTGCATTATTAATCAGAATATCAATATGATCGACAGAAGCGAGGATTTGCTTTGACACCTCATCAATAGAATCCATGTTGTTTAAATCACATGGAAAAACTGAAGCTTTACCACCTTTGGCTTCAATTTCAGCTTTGACTTCTTCTAGGGTTTCTTGGGTGCGGGCAACCAAGAGCACATGTGCACCTGCATCGGCGAGGCGATGTGCTGCTGTAAGGCCAATACCGCTGGAAGCGCCGGTAATCAAAACAATTTTACCGTTCACTTTGTCTTGAAAGCGTTTTTCTAATCTTTGGTTCACGTTTAATACCCTGATTGAATAAATGTGAGACTGTGCGTTTTTTTTATTACGTGGCTGGCTGTGCTTGATTAGGGACAGTGGCAGCGAAAATATGCTTGCAATGATAACGTATTTAAAAAGAAAAGATAGGATTTAAGCTATTGAAATATAAAAATATTATTAGAGTAATTGCTCTAAAATTACTCATTATTGTGATTTACTTTTAACAATATTTAAGTGCGAAGACAAGGGATAAAATGAGAAAGATCACAGAATAGTGTGGAAAGCATAGAAAAACCCTCTTAATAGGGGTGCATAAGAGGGTTTTGAATTGATTTTTAGGGCTGTAACCTACTTGGCAAAGAAAATAAAATTAAACTTGTGCCAGCGCTTGTTCTAAATCAGCAATCAAATCATCAGCATGCTCGATACCCACGGACAAGCGCACCATGTCGATACTCACACCAGCTGCTTTTAACTCTGACTCATTGAGCTGACGATGCGTGGTGGTTGCGGGATGGCAAGCTAAACTTTTGGCATCGCCAATATTGACGAGGCGAGTAAACAGTTGTAATGCATCGATGAAGCGTGTGCCACCTTTAAGACCATCTTGTACGCCAAAGGATAAAATCGCGGAAGGTTTACCTTTCACATATTTTTGTGCCAATGCATGCTGAGGGTGGTCTTTTAATCCTGCATAATTGACCCATTTTACTTTAGGATGAGCTTGTAAATATTCCGCCACCTTTTGCGCATTTTCAGTATGGCGTTCCATACGTAGACTTAAGGTTTCGAGGCCTTGCAAAATTAAAAATACATTTTGTGGGCTAATGGCTGCGCCAGTATTGCGTAGCGGTACTACGCGGGCGCGGGCAATATAAGCTGCCTCGCCCAGTGCTTCTACATAATTCACACCGTGATAGCTTGGGTCTGGCGTATTTAATGCCGGAAAGCGCTCAGGATATTTGCCCCATGGGAATTTACCGCTGTCGACAATAATGCCACCGATTGAATTACCATGACCGCCAATATATTTGGTCAATGAATGCACCACAATATCGGCACCAAATTCAAAAGATTTTTGCAGCACAGGCGTAGCAACAGTGTTGTCGACGATGACAGGGACGCCGTATTCGTGGGCAATTTTAGCAATGGCTTCTAGGTCAATAATATTACCCAGTGGGTTACCAATAGATTCAACAAAGACCAATTTGGTCTTTTCGTCGATGAGTTGACGTAATGCTTCAGGATTTTGATAATCAAAGAAACGCACTTCAATGCCTTGTTTTGGCAGGGTGTGTGCAAAGAGATTATAGGTGCCACCGTAGAGTGTGGAAACCGAGGCAATATTGTCGCCAGCTTCTGCAATGGTTTGCACTGCATAGGTAATAGCCGCCATGCCTGAGGCCAAAGCTAAAGCCCCAATACCGCCTTCAAGTGCAGCTACACGCTGCTCCAGTACCGCAGTGGTTGGGTTCATAATACGGGTATAAATATTGCCCTGAACTTTTAAATCAAATAAATCAGCACCATGTTGTGTGTTGTCAAACGCATAAGAAGTGGTTTGATAAATTGGAACAGCCACAGCTTTAGTGGTTGCTTCAGGTGTGTAGCCCGCATGAATAGCCAAAGTTTCGTCTTTATAAGTCATTCTATTGTCATCTTCTTAAGTTCATTATGAATGGAGTCTAGCACTACTTTATATGATTAAAAGTGCATAAATAATGAAATATATAGCTGTTTTACTCATATATGTGTACTGTTTTTTGCACAATGTGCATGAAAAATAGTGTGTCTGAGCATGTTTAAAAAATAAACATATCTTTAGTTGTAACAAACGATGCAACTTGTGATGCATTTCTTATGTTTTTGGCGCTTTTATCGTATAATGCACCGATTATTTTTTCGCTCTTTTTGAGCTCGGGGTGTAATTGAGCCCCAATTTTGGTTTTTTATTGAGGAGTCCTACGTGGCCCAATATATTTACACGATGAACCGTGTGTCGAAAATGGTTCCGCCTAAGCGCGAAATCCTAAAAGACATCTCTTTATCATTCTTTCCAGGTGCTAAAATTGGTGTACTTGGTCTAAACGGTGCAGGTAAGTCTACCTTGCTTCGTATTATGGCGGGCGTAGACAAAGATTTCTCAGGTGAAGCGCGTGCTCAACCCGGTATTAAAATTGGTTACCTAGAGCAAGAGCCACCACTAGACGAAAGCAAAGATGTTCGTGGTAACGTTGAAGATGGTTTACGTGAACCACTTGATGCTTTAGCACGTTTGGATGAAGTTTTTGCTGAATATGCAGCTGAAGATGCAGACTTTGATGCACTTGCAAAAGAGCAAGAGAAGCTTGAAGCAATTATCCATTCATGGGATGCACATAATATTGTGAACCAAATGGATCAAGCGGCTGCAGCTTTAAACCTTCCAGCTTGGGATGCAGACGTATCTAAACTTTCTGGTGGTGAACGTCGCCGTGTCGCACTTTGCCGTTTGCTATTGTCTAAACCAGACATGTTGCTTCTAGACGAACCGACGAACCATTTAGATGCTTCATCTGTAGCATGGTTAGAACGTTTCTTGAAAGACTTCACGGGCACAATCGTTGCGATTACCCATGACCGTTATTTCTTGGATAACGTTGCTGAATGGATTCTTGAGCTTGACCGTGGCATGGGTATTCCATACCAAGGTAACTACTCTTCTTGGTTAGAGCAGAAAAATGCCCGTCTAGAACAAGAGAACAAGCAAGAAGAGTCTTTTGCTAAAGCATTGAAAAAAGAACTTGAATGGGTTCGTTCAAATGCAAAAGGTCAGCAAAAGAAAAACAAAGCGCGTATGGAGCGTTTTGAAGAGCTTAACTCGCGTGAATTCCAACAGCGTAACGAAACGTCTGAAATCTACATTCCACCTGGCCCGCGTCTAGGGAATAAGGTTGTAGAAGTTGAAGGCATCAGCAAATCGTTTGGTGATCGTACGCTTTATAAAGATCTAAGCTTCGTTGTTCCACCATGTGCCATTGTAGGTATCGTGGGTGAGAACGGTGCGGGTAAAACAACTTTATTCCGTATGATGACTGGTGAACAGCAACCAGATACGGGTTCTGTTGTGCTTGGTGAGTCAGTTAAAGTGGCTTACGTTGGTCAGATCCGTGACACGCTTGATGACAACAAAACTGTTTGGGAAGAAGTTTCTGGCGGTTTAGACATCTTGCGTATTGGCGAATACGAAATCGCATCTCGTGCGTATATCGGCCGCTTTAACTTTAAAGGTCAAGATCAGCAAAAACGTGTAGGTCAATTGTCAGGTGGTGAGCGTAACCGTTTACAGCTTGCGAAAATCTTGCAAATGGGTGCAAACGTAATCTTACTCGATGAGCCATCGAACGACTTGGACATCGAAACTTTACGTGCGCTTGAGGATGCAATTCTTGTATTCCCTGGTACTGTAATGGTGATCTCGCACGACCGTTGGTTCCTAGACCGTATTGCAACGCACATCTTGTCATTTGAAGGTGAAACACCTGAATTCTTCACTGGTAATTATGCAGAGTTTGAAGAATATCGCCGTAAACGTGATGGTGATGACCTTGTGACTAAGCGTCAAAAATATCGCAAAATTGGCGTTTAATTGCCGATTTTGATGTAAAAAAATCAGCCTTCGGGCTGATTTTTTTGTGTTTTAATTGGTGCTATTTAAGACAAGTCATGAGGTTAATTAAAATTATACAAAAGCGAGTACTGCTATTTCTGCTTCAACGTATGTGATGATGTTTTAAATTCAAGTTTTATGGTGTTCATGTTTTTGATTGGCTGTTTCAATATGATACATAACTGATCTGTTGTTGTAATGGTATTACATCGACAGAAGTTGTTATGCTCAAGTTCGCTCAATGAGTAGAAGGATAATTGAATGTCCGAGCATCATGATCATAGTCATGCCGTTGTAACAGATGAAAATTCGAAAAAATTAACCTTTGCATTATTACTGACCAGTAGTTTTTTGGTGGTCGAAGTTGTGGCGGGCTTTATTACACAAAGTTTGGCTTTGCTTTCAGATGCCGCGCATATGTTTACCGATGCAGCAGCTTTAGCGATTGCTTTAGTCGCAATTAAAATTGGCAAATTACCTGCAGATAATAAACGAACCTTTGGCTATCAGCGTTTTGAAATATTAGCAGCTTTATTTAATGCGCTCATGCTATTTGCCGTGGCTATTTATATTTTGTATGAAGCTTATCAGCGCTTTTCAACCCCTCCAGAGATACAAAGTATGGGGATGTTGATTGTGGCGAGCATTGGTCTTGTCATTAATTTAATTTCCATGCGTATCTTATTTTCTAGCTCTCAAGACAGTTTGAATGTGAAAGGAGCATACCTTGAAGTTTTAAGTGATGCTTTGGGCTCTGTAGGCGTGATTTTGGGTGCTGTGCTGATTTATTTCACCGGCTGGATGTGGGTGGATACAGTGATTGCTGTGCTGATTGGTTTTTGGGTTTTGCCACGCACATGGGTACTGTTAAAGCAGAGTTTAAATATATTATTAGAAGGTGTACCAGAAGAGATTGATATTGAAAAGCTACGTAAAGATTTATTGCAATTGAATGGTGTAGAAAGTATTCATCAACTTAAAGTGTGGGCGATTAGTTCTAAAAATATTCATTTGACAGTCCATCTTTATGCGCCGGGTGCTGATCGTACCAGCTTATATAAAGAGGCGATGGAGATGTTAAGCCATCAACATGGGATTACTGAGATGGTTTTACAGATTGAAGAAGAGGCATGTCTGGCAGAAGAAGGACATCATCATGCCTTGGATGAACATTCACATCAGCATTAATGCTGATGTGAACAAGTGTGGGAATTAAACTTCCCACTCATGATTACAATCGCGGCATTTCCATTTTTTTTGTGACTGCATGAAGGCTTGCATTGAAATTTTGAAATCAGGTAAGTCGCGATAAAATAAGAAACCTGCAATCACGCAAATGATAAAAACCACAACGGTTGCTGTTTGTATGGTGCTTCCTGCACCATTGCCAAATAACCACATTGCAATACTAATGATGACCAGGAGTAACAACACGAAAATTGCAGGGATTAAAAATACCAAACTTTTAGGCACAACAGGGCGTGCAGCGGGTTGGCCTGCTTGCGCAATGGGCATAATTTTAGGGCTTTGACATTGAGGGCAACGGTATTGCATTACAGTTCCATAATTTTGAGCTGAGTATTATTTTAATCGGAATAGTACAGAAAGCAAAAAATACTCAGTAACAGTATAAGATTCAGTGTCTTAGTAAATAGATAAGCAATAAAAAAAGCCCAAGTCATAATGCTTGGGCTTTTTTATAAGCAAACCATATTGATTTGCTTGAATATGGCGTCCCTACGGGGATTCGAACCCCGGTTACCGCCGTGAAAGGGCGATGTCCTAGGCCTCTAGACGATAGGGACAAGTGAGGCAACAGGATCAGTGTTTAACACTGTGTCTCTGTATGGGCGCTATATTATGGATATAAGGCCCATGCGTCAACTAAAAATTCAATTAAGCTTCATCAACTGCGTCATTTTTCGGCAATTTTAAGCTTTCATTGAGTTTTTCCCAAACTTTAAGTTCTTTTTTGCTTGGACCACCAACAATTTCAAGCGCATGGCGTAAGCGAGCGAAAGTTAAATCTGGACCAATCGTGACCATTGTTTGCATGACAGGTGTAGATGCTGTTGAGCCCGCAATCGCAATAAAGAACGCAGGCATGAAATCACGTAATTTCACTTCCATTTGCGCAGCTAAGTCCATTAGCGTTTGGCTAACAGTGTCGTTATTCCAAGTGAACAGACTTTCTAAGCGCCAAATCGCAAATTGTAAGCTTTGACGAACTTGTTCTTCAGAGAGTTTTTTACTCACAAACTGCTCTTGGCTCAGTGTAGGGAAGTGGTTGAAGTAATGTGCAGACCAATTCACAGCTTCTGAAAGTAAGTTAATACGCGGTTGAATGGCAGCAGCAATTTCTTCTAATTTGGCACGATCGGCTTTCCAAGCCAATAATGTATCTAGCAGATCGCTTGGAGAAAGCGCTTTAATCCATTGACCGTTTAACCAGTTGAGTTTTTCAACATCAAAGATTGGGCCACCAAGAGATACGCGTTGAATGTCGAAGTGAGCAATCATTTCTGCCAACGTGAATTTTTCACTTTCATCTGGCATAGACCAACCCATACGGCCGAGGTAGTTCAACAAAGCTTCTGGTAAAACGCCGATGTCTTTGTAGTAGTTAATTGACGTTGGGTTTTTACGTTTAGATAGTTTTGATTTATCTGGGTTGCGCAAAAGTGGCATGTGGCAAAGCACAGGCATATCCCAACCGAAGTATTTATACAACAATTGATGTTTAGGCGCAGATGGAATCCATTCTTCACCGCGGATCACGTGCGTGATTTCCATTAAATGGTCATCGACTACGTTTGCTAAGTGGTAAGTTGGCAAGCCGTCAGTTTTAAGCAGAATTTGCATGTCGACTTGTGCCCATGGAATTTCAACTTCACCACGTAGTAAGTCATTAAATTGACAAATACCTTCTTCAGGCACTTTCATACGAATGACATGCGGTTCGCCAGCAGCTAAACGACGTTGTACTTCTTCTGCAGTGTGTTTTAAACCACGACCATCGTAACGTGGAGATTCACCACGTGCTTGTTGTTCTGCACGCATTTGATCCAGTTCTTCACTTGTTGCGAAGCAATAGAACGCATGACCTTTTTCAACCAATTCCAGTGCATATTGCTTATAAATGCCCATACGCTCTGATTGACGGTAGGGTGCATGTGGGCCACCTACATCTGGACCTTCAGACCAATTTAGACCTAACCAACGCAATGAATCTAAAATCATTTTTTCAGATTCAGGTGTAGAGCGAAGTTGGTCGGTATCTTCAATACGAAGAATAAATTCGCCACCATGTTGCTTAGCAAAACATAGGTTAAACAAAGCGATATAGGCAGTCCCTACATGAGGGAAACCAGTAGGAGAGGGTGCAATACGAGTACGAACAGTCATAATCAATTATTAATCAGAATGTAAATTGGGATCTATTATAACGAAAAAGCCTGATCACTTAATGCTTAATTTATCATTCAGTGATCAGGCTTCGAGCCCAAGCAGGGGAATGCATGGGCTTAAAATATGTGCGTTAAAGACTTAAGATGGATTTGTAGAGAATAACGCTTGAACAAAACGGCTAAAACTTTGGTTTTGTGAGGCAAAAAAACTTTGAGCAGGTGCAGTTTTAAGCGATGTAAGTACTTTTAAGCTGTCATCAGATGATTGCGCTTTAGAAGACTCATTTTTTTGTTGTGTTAAGGCTTTTTCAATCGGCGACGTTTTATCACTTGGCAAAGTTACTTTTGCACTGGTCGTCTTGTTGATTGCAGCACTATGCGTGAATTGCAAAGTTGAAAAACTTAAAGCGACACAAAGAAGCATATATTGATTTAATTTCATGTCCAATCTTCCCCTAATTTGATGAATGGAACTTTTATTGGTGTTTTTTAATACTAATACTACGCTTTAACCACGTTAATTGATTAAAAAGTAGAACTACATCACATTTTTTACAAAAAAATAATAAAACACCAAGTTAGATTACCTGAATAAAGCAGATTTCTCCTTAATTGTTACTTTATATCAAATAACTATGAAGATAGCATGGAGAATAGAATTTTGAAGCATTGTTTTAGCAAAAAAATATCAATTCTAAGCAGTTTTTTGCATATCTAAAAAATAGAAATCTAAACAAATTAATCATCTAGCCAAGATATTGTGCAAGAGTATTGAGATTTATATAGTGCATTTCAAGAATGAAATGAGACTTGGCAATGAAAAAAATAATAGCTTCAACTGTATTGGCGCTTTTAAGTGGCGCTATAACTTCTGTATATGCGAATAAAGATTTTTTAAACGTGTCTTATGATCCGACCCGTGAGTTTTATCAAGAATATAATCAGGAGTTTGGTGCATTTTGGAAACAACGCACAGGCCAAGAGGTTAATTTTAAGCAATCACATGGTGGTTCTGGTAAGCAGGCACGTGCCGTGGCGACAGGCTTGCAAGCCGATGTGGTGACTTTGGCCTTAGCCAATGATATTGATGAAATTGTAAATGCAGGTTTAATTAAAAAAGGTTGGCAAAAAGAATTTCCAAATAACTCTGCGCCTTATACCTCAACTATTGTTTTTTTGGTACGTAAAGGCAATCCTAAAAATATTAAAGATTGGAATGATCTGACCAAGCCTGGTGTAGAAATTATTACGCCAAACCCAAAAACGGGTGGCGCGCCACGTTGGATTTATTTATCAGCATGGGGATATGCCTTAAAGCAACCCGGTGGTAATGATGCGAAAGCCAAAGAATTGGTTAAAAAGCTCTATCAAAATGTCAAAGTATTAGATTCGGGTGCACGTGGTTCACTGACGACATTTGCGGAGCGTGGTATTGGTGATGTGTTGCTGTCTTGGGAAAATGAAGCTTTGCTGGCGACACAAGGCTTAGGTAAGGACAAGTTTGATATTGTTTATCCATCGATTTCGATTTTGGCTGAGCCATCTGTGGCGATTGTGGATCAGACCGTGGATAAAAATGGCAATCGTAATTTGGCGAAAGGCTATTTGAATTATTTATATTCTCCAAAAGGACAAGAGCTGGCGGCCAAATATTATTTCCGCCCACGTGATAGTAAAGCTGCAACGAAATATGCAGCTCAATTTCCAAAGCAAAAAACCTTTACCATTGATCAAGTCTTTGGTGGATGGGCAAAGGCACAGCAAACCCATTTTGTGAATGGTGCAATCTTTGACCAAATTTATAGTGATAAAAAATAAGGCATTAATACAGGTTGTTTAGATAAGAAAAATGGATGACTACTGTTATCCATTTTTTTTATATACAAAGCAAAAAACAGTATATATATGGAAAAGGTAAAGTGTTCTTGAAGTTTTATATAAGTAAAACAAGATGATAAAAGAACAAATTATTCTACTTTAACGGATGTTCTTTTAATTTTGTGAATTGCGATTAATGATTTTCTTTCATATAGTTAGCATTAATTTAGATATTTGATTTGTGCTGATATGAAACTTCAATTCAAAGCATTGTTGAGTGGTGCATTGTTGTCGCTAGGTCTAGCGCTTCCTACAACAGCAACTCAGGCGGCAGATCGCCAATTTTTAAATGTATCTTATGATGCAACTCGCGAATTTTATGACGAATTTAACAAGTCATTCGGCGCATATTGGAAAAAGCGTACAGGTTATTCTGTTGATTTTAAACAATCACATGGTGGTTCAGGCAAGCAAGCACGTTCGGTGGTTGATGGTTTGAAAGGTGATGTTGTGACTTTGGCTTTGGCCAATGATATTGATGAAATTGTAAAGTCTGGTCAGATTCAGCCGGGTTGGCAAAAGGAATTTCCGTATAACTCAGCACCATATACATCGACAATTGTGTTTATGGTACGTAAAGGCAATCCAAAGCATATTAAAGATTGGAGCGACTTAACCAAGCCAGGTGTAGAAATTATTACACCAAACCCAAAAACAGGTGGTTTACCGCGTTGGGTATACTTATCGGCTTGGGGCTATGCACTGAAGCAACCAGGTGGTAATGATGCGAAGGCGAAAGAATTCGTCGGCAAAATGTATCACAATGTGAAAGTGATGGACTCGGCGGCGCGAGCTTCTATGACGACTTTTGCTGAGCGTGGCATTGGTGACGTGTTGTTAACTTGGGAAAATGAAGCGCTTGTGACCCAAAAAACTTTGGGTAAAGGTAAGTTTGATATTGTTTATCCTTCAATGTCTATTTTAACGGAGCCTTCAGTTGCAATTGTCGACAAAACTGTCGATAAAAATGGCAACAAGTGGTTGGCAACAGGTTATATCAACTATTTATATTCGCCTTTAGGTCAAGAAATGGCAGCTAAACATTTCTATCGTCCACGTAATGCGGCTGTTCTAGCCAAATATAAAGCACAATTCCCACCATTAAAAACATTTACCATTGATGAAGTGTTTGGCGGTTGGGCAAAAGCACAGCAAACACACTTTGTGAATGGTGCGATTTTTGATCAAATTTATAATTCGAAGCGTTAATTGATGAATGGATTCATTCTGAAGAGTTAATCGTAGTCGAAGTTATTTTAAAGCCTCTGTTCGCAGGGGCTTTTTTTGTGCCATTGATCTGTAGGCTACTGGTTGAAAAGGATTTGTGTTTGCGGGAGATGAATGACTGTAGCTGTCTGAATTATGGTGTTTTAGTGTGAATATGTAGGGTGATCTATCGCAAACAATAGATGAAAAGCTTGCAACAGTTGGTTTTATAAATGCCTAAAACGGTTTTCTCTATAGAAAGTAATATTTCTGTACAAAAAGTCGTTTGGAGCTTTACTAAAACAAGGTAATAATGTGCAGTTACTTTTTTACTGTCATGATTGATTCTGTATGTCGCATATTTCTGTATTACTTCACGAAACTGTTGATGCCTTGCTTGCTGGGCGTACTACAGGAATCTATGTCGATGGGACATTTGGTCGTGGGGGACATACACGATTATTGCTATCAAAATTAGATGAAAATGCACGTGTTTTTGGCTTTGATAAAGACCCACAAGCTTTGGCAGTGGCCGCAGAATTAGAACAAGAAGATCCACGTTTTAAAATCATTCATGCCAGCTTTGCTGACTTACAACAAGAATTACAATCACGTGGCATCGACCTTGTAGATGGTGTTATGGCCGACTTAGGCGTGTCGTCACCGCAGTTAGATGAAGCAGAGCGTGGTTTTAGCTTTATGCGAAATGGCCCACTTGATATGCGTATGGACAACTCTCAAGGCCCAACAGCTGCAGAGTGGTTGGTGGATATTGAAGAAGAGGAATTGGCCAATATCATCTTTAAATATGGTGAAGAACGTTATAGTCGCCGTATTGCCAAAGCCATTAAAGCCGCAGGTTATATTGCAACTACTGCAGAGCTTGCTGAAATTGTAAAAGTTGCCCACCCAAAATGGGAAAAAAATAAACATGCGGCAACACGGACTTTCCAAGCCATTCGTATTGCCATTAATAAAGAATTAGATGATATTGAAGCTTTCCTACCACAAGCTGTGGACGTGTTAAAGCCAGAAGCGCGTTTAGCGGTGATTAGCTTCCACTCATTGGAAGACCGTTTAATTAAACAGTTTATTCAAAAAGAATCGACTTTGGCTGAAGATACGAGTTGGGGTATGCCACAACAACGTGAAGATACGCGTCGATTGAAAAAAGTATCCCGTGTTCGTGCCAGCGATGAAGAAGTAAAAGCCAATCCGCGTTCACGCAGTGCTTGGTTACGTGCAGCAGAACGTTTAGCTTAAAAGGCAAAGAATGAAAACCGAAGCAATAGAACAAAACACAAAAAAATTAAAGCTAAAAAAAACGATCACATACGCCGTCATGTTGATTTTGGTTTTCGTTAGTGCAATTTTTGTGGTTTTTCAAGTCTTTGAATACCGTCAAGATTATCGTCAATTGAACACCTATATCCGTGAACGTGATGACTTAAACGCGGAGTGGGGGCGTTTGTTGATTGAACAACAAACTTTTGGAGCAACGGCGCAAATTGGCACACGTGCAGTTACACAACTTCGGATGTATTCACCGCCAGTTGCGCAAACGGTGGTGATTTCTTTGCCGCAAACTTCAGAAGAGAAAAAATAAGGCTAGCTGTCAAATGGTTGAAAAGAGAAATAAGCAAACAGCACGAAAAAAACAGCAGTCTGTCACAGGTAAAACCGCCATTAGTGTTGATATGTGGCGTTTTTATTTAATGTGGAGTGTGGTTCTTCTGTGCTTTTTTGCATTGGTTGGACGTGCTTTTTATGTGCAAATTATCAACAAAGACTTTTTGCAAAATAAAGCCAATGCCAATATTTTAAGAACAGAAAAAATTCGTGCGATGCGTGGCGTGATTTATGACCGTCATGGTGTGCCTTTGGCCATTAGTACACCTGTTATGAAGGTGGTGATGGACCCGCGTGATTATTTTGATACCAAAAAACTGTTTGATGAAACCACGGCACAGCTGGCCAATGATCCGCATAACCGTAAATTAAAGCGTCAACTGCCAGATAAAAATTTAAACTTGGATGAACTTGCAGATGCAGTGGGCATGGATCGCGCAGAGCTTCGCAAAAAGTTAAATGAGCGCCCGCGTTCACGCTACTTGGTACTTAAAAAAGAAGTACCACCGCAGCAAGCTGACATGATTATGAAGCGTGAGTTTCAAGCGGTATATACCGAGAAAAACTATAAACGCTACTATCCACAGCCACAGCCGAACTCTCAAATTATTGGTTTGACCAATAGTGAAAGTGTCGGGATTGAAGGCTTGGAAATGCAGTTGAATCAACGTCTTGCAGGCACTGATGGTGAACAACAAATTGTCCGTGATAAAAAGGGCAACCGAGTTAAAGACCCAGAAGTGATTAAAGAAGTTGAACCGGGTGAAAACATTACCTTAAGTATTGATTCGCGCCTACAATATATTATGTACCGTGAATTGACTGCTGCTGGTGTGGCAAACAATGCACGTTCAGCAACTGCAATTGCAGTGGATGTGAAAACCGGTGAAATCTTGGCCATGACCAGTTGGCCGTCGTATAACCCGAATGATAAAAATGGCGTGTTGAATAAGGATGCCATGCGTAACCGTGGTGCGATTGACTCATTTGAACCAGGTTCGACAATGAAGCCATTAACAGTCGCGATGGCCTTAGAAAGTGGTAAATATACGGCCAATACGGTGGTTAATACCTCGCCAGGGTCGATGCGTGTGGGCAACCATACCATTCGTGACACCCATAACTATGGGGCATTAACCCTAGGTGGGATTATTCAAAAATCATCGAACGTTGGTGTCGCAAAAATTACCTTATCGTTGCCATATCCGACATTACCCACTTTTTATAAGCGTTTAGGTTTCGGTCAGCGCTCTGCTGTGAAATTCCCTGGCGAAAGTGGTGGTTTAATTTTACCGCCGAGCAAGTGGAATGTATCAGAAGTTGCGACCATGTCTTATGGTTATGGTTTGAATGCGACCGTGCTTCAAGTTGCAGATGCATACGCCATGATTGCCAATAAAGGCAAAAAGATGCCGTTGAGTTTATATAAATTAGACGAAGCGCCGAAAGGCGAGCAAATGATTGATGCAAAAATTGCTGATCAAGTGCTATTGATGATGGAAGCAGTAACCTTACCAGGCGGGACTGCACAGCAGGCGAATATTCCTGGTTATCGTGTCGCTGGTAAAACGGGTACGGCACATAAATTACGTCCTGACCGTAAAGGTTATTCGCAAACAGATTATCGTGCACTCTTTGCAGGGGTTGCACCTGTAAGTGATCCACGTTTAGCCATGATTGTGGTGGTGGAAAACCCGAAAGGCGCATACTACGGCGGTTTAGTTGCAGCGCCAGTATTTGCACGTGTGATGCAAGAATCATTGCGTTTAATGAACGTTCCTTTAGATAAACCTTTAGATACTCCTAAAATCCAGTAAGAGACAATCCATGACGATTTGTTTTAATGAGATATACAGCCTAACGTCTACTGCTGACTGGATGACACAACCTTTTCAGGGTTTTAGTCTGGACAGCAGACATGTCGCAAAAGGGCAAATTTTTATTGCCCTGACGTCATATTCGCAACCTGAAAAAACCATACAGTTTGCCCAAAGTGCGCTAGATTGCGGTGCTTTGGCTGTGATTTCTGAAGTGGATTTAAACTTAGCCAATGCCGTAACCATTCCTAATGTGCGTCAACTGATGGGGCAATGGCAGAAGCAGTATTTACAAGCGACTCAACCTGTTGTTGCTGCGCGCGTAATTGCAGTAACTGGCACCAACGGTAAAACCACGATTTCTCGTCTTATTGCTGAGTTGCTGATGCTACAAGCTAAAAAGTGTGCCGTGATGGGAACGACTGGTAATGGTATTTTGCCAAATTTAGAAGCATCGTCGCATACAACTTTAGATGCGTTGCACTTACAAAATGCTTTACATGATTATGCACAGCAAGGTGCAGAGTTTGCTTCTATTGAGGCGAGCTCGCACGGTTTGGAGCAAGGGCGTTTAAATGGTTGTGACATTGAAATTGCAGCCTATAGTAATTTAAGCCGTGATCATTTGGATTATCACAAAACCTTAGAGGCTTATACCGAAGCGAAGTCTCGCTTATTTGCCTTTGAGTCTCTTAAAGTGGCTATCATTAATATTGATGATGAGCATGCCTCAGTTATGTTAAATGCTGCGCGTCAAAATCCAGCGCAACCTAAAATTCTAAGCTATTCAACCACGCAAAAAGCGGATTATGAAGTGCGTGATATTCAATATAGTTTGAGTGGCGCGCATTTTAAATTAATCACCGCAGATGCTGTGTATGACGTGCATAGCCCGCTGTTGGGCCACTTCAATATTGAAAATATTGTGGCGAGTTTAATTGCAGCCGAGCAGGCAGGGTTTGCACTGGCAGATTTAATCGCAGTCACTCCTAAATTAAAGGGCGCACCAGGCCGCATGCAAGTGATCCGTGATGGCGAGCGCTTATTTGTTGTTGATTATGCCCACACGCCAGATGCGCTGATTCAAGTACTCGTTACCCTTAAGCGACATGTTTCCCAAAATCTTTGGGCTGTTTTTGGTTGTGGCGGGGATCGTGACCGTGGTAAACGTCCATTAATGACACAAGCAGCATTAGATTATGCGGATGTGGCCTTAATTACGTCGGATAACCCACGTACTGAAAACCCAGAACAAATTTTTGCAGATATGAAAGCCGGTATTCAGTTTGCAGGCCATATCGTGCATGAAATTCATGATCGTCGTGAAGCAATTAAATTTGCAGTCCAACACGCTCAAGATGGAGATATTGTTGTGATTGCAGGTAAAGGTCACGAAAATTATCAAGAAATCGATGGCGTACGTCATTGGTTTGACGATGTTGTTGAGGTGCAGTCTGCGATTAATGCATTGCAGGGCACAGATTCAAGCTATCCAGCTCAATAGGAAATCATCATGCATACATCTACTACAAGTACGGTGCCTTTAGAGCTATGGACAGCATCTGAGTTAGCTGAGGCTACTCAAGGCTATTGGTTAAATGATCGTGTGCCAGACACGGACATTAAGCGTATATTGACTGACTCGCGTCATGCAGAACTGGGTGATGCCTTTTTGGCATTAAAAGGGGAACGCTTTGATGCACATAATTTTGTGGCTCAAGTTGCAGCGCAGGGTTGTCAGTTGGCGATTGTTAGCCAACCTATAGACGCAGATATTTGCCAGTTGGTGGTTGCTGATACACGTTTGGCTTTGGGTCATTTGGGGGCTTATCGCCGTGCCAAACACCCAGCGCTTAAAGTGATTGCGCTGACAGGCAGTAGTGGCAAAACCACCACCAAAGAAATGTTAGGCAGTATTTTGTCTCGCCTTGCCCCGACTTTAATTACCCGTGGTAACTTAAATAATGATTTAGGTGTACCGATGATGCTGCTTGAACTCCGCTCAGAGCATCAATATGCGGTGATGGAGCTGGGCGCAAGTCATAAAGGTGAAATTGACTATACTTCAAATCTGGTACAGCCACAGGTTGCGGGCATTTTGAATATCGGTACAGCACACCTAGGTGAGTTTGGTGGTCGTGAAGGCATTTGCTTAGCAAAATCTGAAATTTATACGCATATTGCAAAAGCGGGCACATCGATTGTGCCTGCGGCAGATGATTTTACCGATCAAATTCGGGGTGCAGTACAAACAGAGCAACAGATCAGCTTTGGTCTAGGTGGTGATGTTTATGCAACCGATATTCAGTTACATGCACAGTCTGCAACGTTTAAGTTGCATACCCCTTCTGCAGAACACCTTGTAAACCTACCTTTTGCAGGTGAGCACAATGTACAAAATGCGGTGGCTGCAACTGCATTTGCTTTAGCAATAGGTATAGGTTTAGATGACATCGTCACTGGCTTAGAACAAGCGCAAGGTGCAAAAGGTCGTTTAAACTTTATTCAACATAAAACACATTTGTTTATTGATGATACTTACAATGCGAATCCGACCTCAATGCGTGCGGCAGCAGAAGTGCTGGCACAGCAAGAGGGTGTACGGGTCATGGTTGTTGGTGATATTGGCGAACTCGGTGCATCTGCGGCTCAGCAACACTACATGCTAGGTCGTGATTTAGTTTCGGTTAAAGGCATCAATTTTGTCATAGCAGTTGGTGAATTTGCACCTGCTATGCAAGAGGGTGCGCGTAGTACACAATATGGTAAAAAAATGCAGGCTTTTCTGAATCAACAGCAAGCCTTGCCTCTTTTGATTAGTCTCGTTGAAACACATCAACCTCAGTCCATGAGTTTCCTGTTTAAAGGTTCTCGTTTTACCCACATGGAAACGTTGATGGCTGAATTGATGGAGAAGCTCTAAATGCTGTTATGGTTATTTGAACACTTGGCGGGCTATCATAGCTCATTCCAAGTGGTCCGTTATTTAACACTTCGTTCTTTACTGAGTGTATTGACGGCATTATTAATTGGCTTGACCTTGGGTCCAGTCATGATTCGTAAACTCCAAGCTTTGAAATATGGTCAAGCGGTAAGTTCATTCGCACCAGAAAACCATGCAAAAAAAATGGGTACACCAACCATGGGCGGGATTTTAATCCTACTATCGATTGGTGTTTCTACCCTGTTATGGGCAGATTTATCCAACCCTTATGTGTGGATTGTACTCGGTGTAATGGTGATTTTTGGTGCCGTAGGCTGGGCAGATGATTGGATTAAAATCCGATACAAAGACAATGCGGGTTTGCCTGCAAAGAAAAAGTTCTTTTGGACATCAATTGCTTCATTAGGTGCAGGTATTGCGTTGTATGTGATTGCAACACAGCAACCTAACCCTGAACATACTGCAGATATGCTGGATGTGCTTATACCATTCTTTAAAGAATTAAGTTTGCCACTCTCTGCAATTCCATTAGGTTTAGGGTTTATTGCCTTTACATATTTGGTGATTAACGGTGCTTCAAATGCAGTGAACTTAACTGACGGTCTCGATGGTTTGGCGATTATGCCAATCGTATTGGTGGCGGCTGGTTTAGGTGTATTTGCATATCTAGCAGGTGATATTCGTTTTGCGACCTATTTACATGTACCTTATGTGAAATATGCATCCGAGCTGGTGGTCATCTGTGCGGCGATGATTGGCGCAGGTTTGGCATTCCTTTGGTATAACGCACATCCAGCCCAAATCTTTATGGGCGATGTTGGCGCATTATCTTTAGGTGCAATGCTAGGTACAATTGCGGTAATGGTTCGACAAGAAATTGTCTTTGCCATTATGGGGGGTGTATTTGTGGTTGAAGCGATTTCAGTTTTCTTGCAAATTGGCTCACTACGTATGCGAAATAAGCGCGTATTCTTAATGGCGCCATTACATCACCATTATGAAAAGAAAGGCTGGCGTGAAACCCAAGTCGTGATCCGTTTCTGGATTATCACAATTATGCTGGTAGTTTTAGGCCTAATGACCTTAAAATTGCGTTAAGCAAAATTGAAATGAAAAGCCGGTCAATTGCCCGGCTTTTTTTATGCCTCAATGGCCTTGGAGAAAATGATGAATCTGCTGATGTGCCCAGTTTGTAAAACAAACTTGGTGCTTGAGGAAAGAACATGGCGCTGTGAAAACAACCATAGTTATGATGTAGCCAAACAAGGCTATGTAAATTTACATGTGGTACAGCATAAGCACAGTAAAAACCCAGGGGATACACCTGAGTCTGTGCAAGCACGTCGTGCTTTTTTAAGTGCAGGGCATTATGCGCCCCTCCAGCAAGCTGTTGTGCAAAAAATTCGTGATTTACGTATAGAAAATCTATTGGATATTGGCTGTGGTGAAGGTTATTACACCGATGCGATGCAACAAGAAGTGTTGCAATGCGTAGGGGTAGATATTGCTAAAAATGCAGTGCAAGTGGCGGCAAAACTCAATAAAAATGTCACTTGGGTTGTGGGTACAGGGGCGACTTTACCTGTGCTTGATCAGAGTATTGATTTGTGTACGAGTTTATTTAGCCCAATCCCGCAAGAAGAAATCTTACGTGTGCTGAAACCCGAAGCTTATCTTTTGGTGGTAACGCCTGCACCTGAGCATTTATACGCGATGCGCGAAGCTTTATTTGAGGAAGTAAAAGCGCATGAGCCAAATAAATTTGCGGAGCAATTGGCTGGCAACTTTACTTTAATTGATCAAGAAATTGTGCAGTCTAAGATGTGTCTTCAGCAAGAGGATTTAAAAAATCTGATTGCCATGACGCCGTATGCATACAAAGCAAAACCTGAGCGCCGCCAGGCCCTAGAGCAGAAAAATGGCTTTGAACTGACTGCACATTATCAAATCTACATCTTTCAAAAGAAGTGATTGTTTAAGGTTGTCGCAAGATCACTAAATCTGACGATAATAAAAAAGCCCTCGAATTCGAGGGCTTTTTTATTATTGTACTTGCTGGATCAAATGATCTAAGGCATCTCCACCTTGTTTAGGCGGGGGATTGTTATTTAGTGCAGGTGGTTTAGTTTGGTTTGGCACCAAAGGTTGATCACCTGGTAAATCTTCGAAGTCATTTTGCACAGTTGGACGTGGCGCAACTGGGGCAGGGCGATATAAAGGTTGTGCTAGAGCAGGTGCTGCACGATCCTGTTTATTTGCATCTTTATTTGGTACCGCCTGACCACGTTGTACAGGAAGTTTGGCATTTTTATCAAAACGAACCCAAGATTCTGGAGTGCCTTTTAATGCATTTTCCATAAAGTTGGTCCAAATTGGTAGGGCTGCGACACCACCATATTCGCGGCGGCCCAATGTGGTTGGTTGGTCAAAGCCCACCCATGCAATCGATACCAGCTTGCCATTGAAGCCCGCAAACCATGCGTCTTTAGCATCATTGGTGGTCCCTGTTTTCCCGCCAAGGTCATTACGACCAATTTTGAGGGCAGCACGACCTGTACCATGCTGAATAACATCACGTAAGATATTGGCCATATCAAATGCAGAGCTTGATTTTAAAATACGCTGTGCTTGGCGATAATCGCCAGTATCAACTTCTGCGCTATCACTTGAAGTGGCTTCACTTGCCGAATTTGAAACTTGGAAAGCTTCATCATCTGGCGTTGCCAGATTATCGCTTTCAGGAGCAGGTTCCTTTTCATTAATACATTGGATACATGCATATTCAGGATTAGCCTGATAAATGACTTTGCCATAAGCATCTTCAATGCGACTAATAAAATGCGGTTGAATACGATAACCACCATTGGCAAAGGCAGCATAACCTGTGGCCATTTGTACAGGCAGTACTTGAGGTGTACCCAAGGCAATCGTGTAGTTACGTGGAATTTGATTTTCTTGTAAGCCAAAATCCATCAGCAATTGGCGTGTACGTTCAATCCCCACCATTTGTAATAGGCGTACAGATACCGTATTACGTGAAAGATATAATGCACGACGCAGTGGAATCATTCCGAGGTAGCGACCATCAGAGTTTTTAGGGGTCCATTTGCCAATCGTAATAGGGCTATCATTAACCATACTATAAGGCGTTAAACCACGTTCTAAGGCCAATGCATATACAAAAGGCTTAATGGTTGAGCCGGGTTGACGCCAACCTTGAACAGCACGGTTAAAGGTGGATTGATAAAAATTATATCCACCCACCACCGCTTCAATGGCACCATTATTGGGGTTAATCGCAATTAACTGCCCTTGAACTTTGGGAATTTGTACCAGTGCCCAAGCTGTTTTATTGTCATTTGGTCTTAACCGTACAATATCGTCTTTTTTGACAATTTGTGAAGCATTGCTGGGCGCATTACCCACACTATTTGCATTGCGATAAGGGCGTGCCCAAGACATGCCTGACCACGGCACCGTCACTGTGGTGCCATCTTGTAAAAGTGCATCAAAACTTGAGCGATCGACTTTTACTACTTGAGCGGGGAAGGTGTTAGCAAATGCTGTGAAATTTTTAAGCGGTTCGCCATGCGCTTCAGCACCTCGCCAACCATGACGACGGTCATAATCCTCTAAACCCTCTTGTATGGCTTGTTCCGCATAGGTCTGACGTTGGCTGTTAATCGTAGTATAGACTTTATAACCAGAGTCAATCGCTTGCTCACCCAAGGTACTAATCAGTTCTGAGCGGACCATTTCGCCGACATAGGGAAAACGATTATTTACACCTCGTTCAGGCATATCTAAATTAATAGGTTCAGCAATTCCAAGCTCATATTCTTTTTGGTTGATATAACCTAGTTGTAGCATACGCCCCAAAATCCAATTACGACGTTCAAGTGCACGTTTTGGGTTAGCAACTGGATTATATTTTGAAGGTGCTTTAGGCAGGCCAGAAATCATCGCCATTTGGCCCAATGAGAGTTCATTTAGACTTTTGTTATAATAAATCTTAGCGGCTGCGGCGATACCGTATGCATTTTTACCTAAAAATATTTTATTGACATATAAAGAGAGAATTTCTTCTTTGGTGAGATTTTGTTCTATTTTACGAGCTAAAAATACTTCGGTGAGTTTGCGTTTTAATGTACGTTCAGGGCTTAAATAATAATTCTTGGCCACCTGCATGGTAATGGTGGAACCACCTGTCTGTACATCTGAGCCTGTAATAGACTCACTAACAGCCCGACCTAAGCCTTTGAAACTAATGCCACTATGCTCAAAGAAAGAGGAGTCTTCAGCTGCTAGAAAAGCATGGATAAAGTTGGGTGGTATTTGATTGTATTCTACAGGCACAGAAAGTTTGCCACCATATTCCGCAATAAGCTCATTATCGGCACTATAAACTTGTAATGGTTTTAATAATGGTGCCTTCTTCAGAGTGGACATTTCTGGCAAAGATGGTGCAATATAGAGATACATGCCATAAAAACCCATTGGAATAGAGATCAAAATTAAAATTAAGATCAAAAAAAATGGATGAACAAGGCCTGAACAAGATAGCTTTTTCATAACAAGTAAGTTTTAATAAGAGCTAATGGCAAACTAATTAGCGGTCAGTATATCCTTAAGGCGCGCAGATTGTTATATGAGATATTGTATCTGCGATAAATTATAGGCCGATTATAGTTAGTTAGTTACTTTTTTGGGGATAAAAAAATAATAGGAATGATATTGTGCTCAGGTTATATCGTAAGCCAAATAAGGGGTTAATAGGAGTAGATATTAGTTCAACTTCTGTTAAGGTTCTGGAACTTTCTGTAAAAGGCGGCAGGCATTGGGTCGAAAGCTATGCTTTGGTACCACTGCAAGAAGGCAGTGTTGTTGAAAAAAATATCTTAAACCCTGAAGCGGTTGGGGATTCTCTTGAGCGCGCAATTAATTTAGCCAATACGCAATCTTCAAATGCAGCATTTGCAATTCCAACATCTATGGTGATCACAAAGGTCATTGAGATGGATGCGGATATGACAAGTGATGAGCGTGAAGTACAAATTCGTATGGATGCTGAACAATACATTCCATTCCCGCTGGATGAAGCAAGTCTAGATTTTGAAGTTCTCCCTGACGTTTTATCTAATCCAAATCGCGTTAATGTTTTATTGGTTGCAACGCTGATTGAAAATATCGAAGGGCGTTCTGAAGTTTTAGAAATGGCGGGTTTAACACCTAAAATTGCGGATGTCGAAAGTTTTGCATTAGAAAATGCCTTTAAGGTTTTTTCAGATACGCTACCGATGGGTGTAAAAACGGTTGGGATTTTAGATATTGGTCATAGCATGACGACCTTATATGTAATGCAAAACAATAAAGTTATCTACAGTCGTGAACAGGTATTTGGTGGTAAACAACTTACCCAAGAAATTCAAAACCGTTATGGTCTTTCTTTTGAAGAAGCTGGGCGTGCGAAAAAAACGCGTGCTTTACCAGACGATTATGATGTTGAAGTATTAGAGCCTTTTCTAGAGGCCGTAGTGCAACAAGCTGCACGTTCATTACAATTCTTCTTTTCATCTTCACAGTTCAATGAAATTGATCATATTTTATTGGCTGGGGGAAATGCCAATATTCCTGGTCTTGCAAAATTGTTACAACAAAAGCTGGGATATCGAGTCACGATTGCCAATCCATTCTTACAAATGGGTTTTTCACCTCAAATTGATATTAAAAAAATTGAAAATGATGCTTCATCATTATTGGTGGCATGTGGCTTAGCATTGAGGAGTTTTGATTAATGGCAAAAATTAACTTACTCCCTTGGCGCGATGAGCTAAGAGAGAAACGAAAAAAAGAATTTATTGCGATTTGCATTGGGGCATTTTTTCTAGGGGTTATTGCAGCAGCTGCGGTTTGGTTCTACTACGATCAGAAATTACAAGATCAAGAGCAAGCCAATCAGTTGATTGTGAGTACTAACCAAAATTTAGATGTGCAGTTAAAGTCACTCGATGGTTTGCAAGAACAACGTAATGCAATTATTGAACGCATGAAGCTCATTCAAGGTTTACAAAGCCAACGTCCAATCGCAGTACATCTGATAGATGAATTGGTTCGTGTGGTACCGAGTAATGTTTATATTACAAGGTTTACTCGAGCTGGAGATAAGTTTACTTTTGAAGGTAAGGCGGAAAGTCCAAACGCTGTTGCAGAATTTTTGCGTAATTTGGAAGCTTCACCCTGGTATCGAAATGCTTTCATGAATTCGTTCTTGGCTGTTGAAGTAAATAAAGATCAAGCCCCAAAATCCGTGGTTCCTCGTGTTGAAGAGAGTTATGGTAATTTTGTGGTCACTGCAGATCTAGATACGATCCCACAACCCGTAGCAAATGCAGAAGGAAGTGCTACAGGAGCTGATTCAGCAGCATCTACAGCGGAGGTGGCGAAATGAGTCGTGAAGAATTTGATGAATTAAATCAAGCATCTGTTGCGCCCGCAAAGAAAAAAATGACGCTGGATAAATTCTTACAACAATTCAATACTTTGGATCCAAATAACTATGGTAGTTGGCCCTTATCGGTCAAAATTACTTGTTGGATTTTTATTGTACTGCTGGTATTAGCGTTAGCTTATTTTGTCATGATCAAAGGCAAAATTGAATCAATCGCAAATGCAAATGCACAAGAACAAAACTTATTAAATGAATTCCGTGAAAAAGAATCTAAGTTGCGTAATTTACAACAATATCAAACTCAATTGCAGGATATGGAGGCGCGTTTTAATCAGCAATTGGATCAATTGCCGAAAGAAACTGAAATTCCAGGTTTGGTTGAAGATATCAACGTAACAGGTGTGAATTCGGGGTTGAAGTTTAAGAATATTCGACTTGAACCGGAAGTAAAGCAAGAGTTCTTTATTGAACAGCCGATTTCGATGGAAGCAACTGGTGATTATCACGCCTTTGGTAGTTTTGTAAGTGGAATTGCAGGATTATCTCGTATTGTCACTTTGCATGATTTTACGATTAGCTCTTCTGAAAATCCTCAGAAAAAATCTGAAATTCCAAGCATAAATTATACTCTTCAGGCCAAAACTTATCGTTATGTAGGTAATAGTGATAATGCATCCACGGAAGGAGCACAATAATGAAAATGAATAAAATTGCCTTATTTTCACTCATTGGCTTTGTTTTAGTTGGATGTGATAGTCGTATTGATGCAGTTAATCAAGAAATGGCAAATATTCGTAATCAACCACCTTTGCCAATTGAGCCAGCACCAGATTTTACTTCGACAGAAACCTTTGTTTATGCTGCACATCAACTAAAGAGCCCTTTCTTGCCAAGTTCATTGGCAGCAGAGCTGAAAATTATGGCGGGTAAACGTGTTTATCCAAACTTTAATCGTCAGCAACAGCCTTTAGAAAGTTATGCTTTAGAAACTTTAAATATGAAGGGAAGTTTGCGTAATCAAGCGGGTGGTATTATCGCATTGATTCAAACTCCTGATGGGCAAATTGAGCGTGTTCAACGTGGTAATTATATGGGGCTTAATCAGGGGCGTATTGTTAATATCACGCCGACACAGATTGACTTGATTGAGGTTATTCCAGATGGGCGAGAAGGATATGTGGAACGTCCGAGAAGTCTTATTTTAATTGGACCAGCACCTTAAGCTTAAAGGAATAAAAATGAAAAATAGTATGCAAGATTTTATTTTTGGGGATGGCAATACAATGAACCGTATGTTTCGTCAGTTTTCTATGGGTGCTGTAGCAATGGCTGTCATGCAAGCCGCAAGTGCGGGTGTTGCAGTGACGAATGTGGTGCCAATGCAAATTCCAGGACAGGGTACTGAAATTCGTGTCATGTTCAATGGTTTGCCACCACAACCACAAGCTTATCAGTTGGAACAGCCATCACGTTTAGTTTTAGATTTTGATAAAGCACAGCAAAATCTTAAACAAAGCTCGATCCCAGTTGCGACCAGTGAAGCGAGTTCTGTTGATATTAGTTCAGATGCGCAGCGCGCTCGTTTAACCGTCAATTTAGCTGATGCAGGCGCATTTACAACACGTGTTGAAGGGAATACGTTCATTCTAAAAATTAATGCGGCAAATGCATTGGCACCTACACCTGTAGCGGCGCAAAAGCAGGCACAAGGCATTTCTGATATTGGGTTTAAACGTGGTTCAGCTGGCGAAGGCTTAGTTGTTATTGATTTGTTAGGAAGCAATACCCCTGTTGATGTACAACAACAAGGTAGCAAAATTGTTGTACGTACTTTAGGGAATAAAGTACCAGCACATTTGGCACGTCGTTTGAATGTGAATGATTTTGCGACACCTGTTGCTACGGTAGATGCACAAAATGATCGTGGTAGTGGGTTGATTACGATTTCATCGAGTGGTAGTTATGAATACATGGCTTATCAGACAGATAATCGACTAACCATTAGCTTAAAGCGTCCTGAAGATAAAAACCCAGCGCGTGCAAAAGCTTCAAATCACTATACGGGCAAAAAGATCTCTTTAGATTTCCAAGATATTGAAGTACGTCGTGTATTACAGTTACTTGCAGATTTTACAGATATCAATATGGTTGCTGCGGATTCTGTAAATGGCAATATTACATTACGTTTAAAAGATGTTCCTTGGGATCAAGCATTAGATATTGTACTAAAAACTAAGAATTTAGATAAGCGTAGAAATGGTAATGTCATTTGGATTGCACCTGTTTCAGAGTTGATTAAAGCAGAAGAAGATGAAGCAAAAGCCATTGAGCAGAGTATAAAACTTGCACCAATTCAAACAGAATACTTAAAGCTAAGCTATGCCAAAGTTGCTGATATTGAAAAGTTAATTACACAAAGTAAGACCAACAATACGGGTGGTACAAATAGTGGTAATAATGCTTCTGATGCATTACTTAGTTCACGTGGTTCAATCTCAGTGGATGCGCGAACTAACACTTTAATTGTCAATGATACAGCTCAAAATATTGATAAAATCCGTAAGATGGTCGATTTACTTGATGTTGAAGTGAAGCAGGTCATGGTTGAGGCGCGAATAGTTACAGCTCAAACAGAATTTTCACGTGAGTTGGGGGTGAGTTGGGGCTTGCAACGTAATAATCCAAGCTTAAGTGCTGGTGCAAACGGTTCAAACGTTTGGGGTGGAGATTATTCGCCTAAGTTTGATCTAGGTGTGGACTTGGCGACTGGGACAGCGGGAACCTTTAATTTTGGTTTGTTAAAGATTTCTGATTTTATGTTGGATTTACAATTAACTGCGCTACAGTCTGATGGTCATGGTGAGGTTTTATCAGCACCAAAAGTGATGACTGGGGATAAGCAGAAGGCATCAATTTTACGTGGTGATCAAATTCCATATCAATCGTGGAGTGCTGAGGGTGGTACGACAACTAGCTTCGTTGATGCTAACCTAAAGTTAGAAGTCACGCCGAGTATTACGCCTGATGGCAAAGTACAAATGGATCTCAAAATCGAAAAAGATACCATTGGTGAACTGACTTCGGCTGGTTATCTAATCAATACAAACAAACTTGAAACCAATGTTCTAGTTGGTGATGGTGAGACGATTGTATTGGGTGGTATTTTTGATGATATCAAACGTAATCAGTATCAAAAAGTTCCATTCCTAGGTGATTTACCATTTGTTGGAGTGTTGTTTAAAAACAATGTGAAGACAAATGCGCAAACTGAGTTGCTAATTTTTGTTACGCCACGAATTGTTAATGACAGTGTTTCAAGAAATCATTAATATATTTTGAAATTAACAAAATCAAAAGGTGACTCCTTGCCAAGCAAAGAGTTTGAATCCCTACCAAATATATATTTGGTAGGGCCTATGGGGGCAGGCAAAACAACCGTTGGACGGCATCTGGCAGAATTGTTAGGGCGTGAATTTCTTGATAGTGATCATGAAATTGAGCGTAAAACAGGTGCTACCATTCCCTGGATTTTTGAAAAAGAAGGGGAAGCGGGTTTTCGTAGTCGTGAAACTATTGTTATCGATGAGTTAACGGCTCGAGAACATTTGGTTTTAGCCACAGGTGGTGGTGCAGTCACTCAAGCCCCTAACCGCGAATTTCTCAAGCATCGTGGTATTGTGGTTTATCTCTATACGCCAGTTGAAATTCAATTGCAGCGCACCTTTCGCGATAAAAATCGCCCTTTATTGCAAGTTGAAAATCCTGAACAGAAGTTGAAAGATTTACTTGCGATACGTGACCCACTCTATCGTGAAGTTGCACATCATATTATTGAAACGAATCAAGGTGCAGCGCGTGATTTAGCGCATAAAATCTTGAACTTAATCGTTTCCACTCCTGTACTTAGTCAGTCCTAGATCGGCGATATTCATGCAAACTTTATATGTTGAACTTGGCGAACGCCGTTATCCTATATTTATTGGTAGTGATTTAAATCCACAAAGCTTGTTAGCACCTTATATTCATGGGCAGCAAGTGATGATTGTATCCAATGAGACAGTCGCACCACTGTATTTAGAGCACTATCAGCAATCAATCCAAGCCTTGGGTAAAACAGTTGCGACATGTATCTTGCCAGACGGTGAGAAATATAAAAATAGTGAGCATTTGAATCTTATTTTTGATGCCTTACTTCAGGCTGGCTTCAATCGAGATTGTACTGTACTTGCTTTGGGTGGTGGTGTGATTGGAGACATGGCTGGATTTGCATCGGCATGTTTTCAGCGTGGTGTGTACTTTATTCAAGTACCTACTACTTTATTGTCACAGGTAGATTCAAGTGTTGGTGGTAAAACAGGCATTAACCATCCTTTGGGTAAAAACATGATTGGTGCATTCCAACAACCTCAGGTTGTGTTGGCAGATATGTCTCAATTGGATACATTACCCGATCGTGAGTTATCAGCAGGTTTGTCTGAAGTTATTAAATATGCGTTACTTGGTGATTCAGATTTCTTGATTTGGCTAGAACAAAATATGGATGGCTTAGTGCAGCGTGATGCTCACTTGCTAGCAGAAGCGGTATATCGCTCATGTGCACATAAAGCGCGAATTGTGGCCAATGATGAAAAGGAACAAGGTGAGCGTGCTTTGTTAAATCTAGGTCATACTTTTGGTCATGCAATTGAATCATACTTAGGTTATGGTGAATGGTTACATGGTGAAGCTGTTGCTGTAGGTATGATTATGGCAGCAGACTTGTCGCATCGTATGGGGTGGCTTAGTGCAGATGATGTACAACGTACAAAAAATATCATTTTACGTGCCAATTTACCTGCAGTTTGCCCTAAAATTCCATTAGATCAATTCTTGTCATATATGTCGCATGATAAAAAAGTGTTGAATGGTCAGTTGCGTTTGGTGCTAATGAAGCAACTCGGTAAAGCTGTCATCACGAAAGAATTTGATGTGGAATTAATGAAACAAGCCATTCTGGCAAATCAAAGATAAGTAAAAGGTTCATCATGGCGCTTCAAAAGGCAAAATTTCCTATCCAGCAATACGTTTGGCTCGTATTTGGAGGGGCTTGCCTGTTTGGCGCGCTCGTGTTCTGGGCGGTTACAGACACCAAAGAATTAATAGAGGTGGATAAACAGCCCGAAACAGAAGTTGAATTACAAATTCAGCCTGAAAAAGTTGCTGCAATGAACCATCTTGGTGCGTTATATGATGAGGTGAAACCTTTAGATATGACTACACGTGTGGTGGTGACTGCACAGCATGAAGCTGAGTTTCGTGGTACAAAATTCATCGCTGAACATAAAAATGATGTGGCAGTCGAGATTTTTCGTAGCTCAAATGAAGAAATTGTAAAAAGCTTCTTGAAAAAGCAAAGTGATCGTAAGCCTTTCATCTATTTGAGACTTTCTGGTGAGGATCACCCAGAGCAATATGTTTTATTGTATGGTGTGTATCGTAGTAATAGTGAAGCAAATCAGGCTATTGCAGATATGAAAATAGGGTTACCTGCTTCTGTAAAGCCAGTAGTTATTGCGATTGATCAATATCAGCCCTTGGTGAATGATTTAGGTACAGAAGAATTAAAAAATAACAGTAAGGTTTATTCAGTTAAATTAAAAACTGCACCTCTGCCACAGGTTGATGAGGCACAGTTGGCGGCAGCACGAATAAAAGCACAAGCCCAGCAGTCAGAAACACAAGTGGATTCAACGAAAAATGTTACCACGAGTACCACAGTAACTCGACGAGATGCATCGGGTAATGTGGTCAATGTGCAGAAATCTCAGAGTAGTGTAGAGCCAAGTCGCCCTAAAACAACGCCAACAAATAGTGCGGAACATGAGGTGAGTGACCCATTTAATTAGTTCGGGCTAAAATGGCGCACTAAGTTGTCATCTTATTTTAAAAGTGCGCCTTATTGGTGCAATTTTGATTAAAAATAAAACATCAAATAACAATATTGAATATAAAATCCTTAACTCCTAGATACTTGCTTGTAGGTTTCTTTAATGTGGCATGAAACTTGCTTTATTGGTGCATCAATTGAATATATCTCCCTATTTTGGCGCGAAAATGATTCGATGAGAGTGCGAAGCGGTCGGGCTGATGAGAACTGATGGTTCTGCAAAATATGTCTCAATTTACATGCAAGATTATGATTTTCGGTATATCTTAAGCATGTGAAGAAGAAATAAATTTGCTCAGCAAAACAATTTATGTGAGTAGATTAAGACTAAATCGCGAAGAAAAAATTAGATTTTGTTATTGGCTCGAAAGAGCAGTGTAGAAAAGAAGGGTACGCTATGCACATGCCATCGCCTAATACTGTAGCTCCCGCTCAAGGTTTATACCAACCGGATGAGTTTAAAGATAACTGTGGTTTCGGTTTAATTGCCCATATGCAGGGTGATGCAAGCCATGATCTCGTTAAGACCGCTATTCATAGCCTAAGCTGTATGACCCACCGTGGCGGTATTGCTGCCGATGGTAAAACGGGTGACGGCTGTGGTTTGCTTTTGGCCATGCCAAAGCAATTTTTTCGTGAAGAAGCGAAAAAAATTAGTGATATCACTTTAAGTGAAGTCTTTGCTGTCGGAACGGTTTTTCTAAATTTAGATCCAGCCCTTGCTGCGCACTCAAAACAAGTATTAACCAAAGAAATTGAATCTGAAGGCTGTAAAGTTTTAGGTTGGCGTGTTATTCCAACAAATAATGACGCTTTAGGTTCAATTGCTATGCAGTCATTGCCTGGCTTTGAACAAATTATTGTGAACTGCCCAATGGGTGTAACTGAGGTTGAATTTAACCGTAAGTTATTAATGGCGCGTCGTCGCGCTGAAGAAGCGTTAACTGCCGATCCGTATTTCTATGTAACAACTTTGTGTTCAACTGTGATCAGCTATAAAGGTTTGATGATGCCTGCATATATTGCAGACTTCTATACAGACTTAGCTGATGAACGCTTAGCCTCTCATATTGTGGTTTTCCACCAACGTTTCTCAACCAACACTTTACCGCGTTGGCCTTTGGCACAGCCATTCCGTTATTTGGCACATAATGGTGAAATCAATACCATTACGGCAAACCGTAACTGGGCAATGGCGCGTACGCCTAAATTTGAAAACCCGCTCTTGCCGGGCATTACAGAGTTGAATCCAATTGTAAACCGTACAGGTTCGGATTCATCAAGTATGGATAACATGCTTGAACTCCTAGTTGGTGGTGGTATGGACTTGTTCCGTGCACTGCGTATGCTTGTTCCACCAGCTTGGCAAAACGTTGAAACTTTAGATGCAGATTTGCGTGCATTCTATGAGTTTAACTCGAAGCACATGGAAGCATGGGATGGTCCAGCAGGCTTGGTAATTCAAGATGGTCGTCATGCGATTTGTATGCTTGACCGTAACGGTTTACGTCCAGCACGTTGGGTGATTACTAAAAATGGTTACATCACGCTTGCATCTGAAATTGGTGTATGGGGTTATGAACCAGAAGATGTGATCTCTAAAGGTCGTGTAGGTCCGGGTCAAATCTTAGTGATTGATACGCATACGGGCAAAATGCTCGATACCAAAGATGTGAGCAATCACCTCAAACGCATGCGCCCATACCGTCAATGGTTACGTGAAAACTCAGTACGTATTCAGGGTAGCCCTGAGCTTGAAGAATATTTATGTGAGCAAGGCTTAAAAGGCGATGACCTAAAAGCGGCACAAAAAATGTTCTTGGTAACTTTTGAAGAGCGTGACCAATTGCTTCGTCCAATCGCAGAAAGCGGTCAAGAAGCAGTGGGTTCAATGGGTGATGATACGCCAATGGCAGTATTGTCTCGTCAAGTTCGTCACGTCTCTGATTATTTCCGTCAACAGTTCGCACAAGTAACCAATCCACCAATTGATCCATTACGTGAATCAATTGTGATGTCGCTTGAAACATGTTTAGGACGCGAGCAAAACGTATTTGAACAAAGTCCAGAGCATGCGGATCGCTTGATTATTTCAAGCCCAGTTCTATCTAATTCAAAAATGCATCAAATCCGTACGATTGGTCGTACTGGCTATGAAATTGCAGATATTGATTTGAACTATGCTGTAGAAGAAGGTTTAGAAGCTGCAATTGCACGTATCTGTGAAGAAGCAGCGACGGCGATTCGCGCAGGCAAAACTTTGTTGGTTTTAACGGATCGTAAAATTCGTCAAGGCTTCTTGCCAGCCAATGCTTTGATGGCAACAGGCGCAGTGCATCATCACTTGATTAATGCTGGTCTACGTACAGATGCTAACATTATTGTTGAAACAGCTTTGGCACGTGATGCTCACCAATTTGCCGTGATCTTAGGTTTTGGTGCGACAGCAATTTATCCATACTTAGCTTATGACGTGATTAATGATTTGATCGCGAAAGGCGAGTTATTGGGTGACCCAATTCATGCACAAGCAAACTTCCGTAAAGGCATTGAGAAAGGCTTACTCAAAGTACTTTCTAAAATGGGTATTTCAACCGTTGCGTCTTACCGTGGTGGTCAACTATTTGAAGCCGTTGGTTTGTCGGATGAAGTGGTTGCGAAGTGCTTTACGGGTGTACCAAGTCGTATTAAAGGTGCAACATTTGTAGACCTTGAAAATGATTTGAAAAAATTGGCAGATTTAGCGTGGAAATCACGTAAGCCAATCGATCAAGGCGGTATGTTGAAGTTTGTCTTTGACAAGGAATACCATGCATTTAACCCAGACGTGATTAATGCTTTACACAAAGCAGTACGTTCGGGCAACTATGCAGACTTTAAAGAATATGCTGAGTTAGTGAATCACCGTCCAATCGCAACGATTCGTGATTTATTCAAACTCAAAACTGACAATTCAATTGCATTGGATCAAGTTGAATCAGTAGAAGCTATTTTACCTCGTTTCGATTCAGCAGGGATGTCTTTGGGTGCTTTATCACCTGAAGCACATGAAGCGATTGCAATTGCGATGAATACGATCGGTGGCCGTTCTAACTCTGGTGAGGGCGGTGAAGATCCAGCGCGTTATGGCACAATCCGTAACTCGAAAATCAAACAAATTGCATCAGGCCGTTTTGGTGTCACTCCTGCGTATTTAACTTCTGCAGAAGTGCTTCAAATTAAAGTGGCTCAAGGTGCAAAACCAGGTGAAGGTGGTCAGTTGCCGGGTGGTAAAGTGAACGGCTTAATTGCACGTTTACGTTACTCTGTACCGGGTGTAACGCTGATTTCGCCTCCGCCGCATCACGACATTTACTCAATTGAAGATTTATCACAGTTAATCTTTGACTTAAAACAAGTTAACCCACAGGCGATGGTGTCAGTTAAGCTTGTTTCTGAGCCGGGTGTTGGTACGATTGCGGCCGGTGTAGCAAAAGCGTATGCCGATTTCATTACCATTTCTGGTTATGACGGTGGTACAGCGGCTTCTCCACTTTCTTCAATTCACCACGCAGGCTCTCCTTGGGAGCTTGGTCTAAGCGAGGCGCATCAAGCACTTCGTGTGAATGACCTACGTGGTAAAGTCCGTGTTCAAACCGATGGTGGTTTAAAAACAGGTTTAGACGTGGTTAAAGCAGCTATTCTAGGTGCTGAAAGCTTCGGTTTTGGTTCTACACCAATGATCGCTTTGGGTTGTAAATACCTACGTATTTGTCACTTAAATAACTGTGCAACGGGTGTTGCAACACAGCAAGATCATTTACGTCAGGAACACTATATTGGTGAACCTGAAATGTTGATCAATTTCTTCCACTTTATTGCAGAAGAAACGCGTGAATGGTTGGCAGCATTAGGTGTGGCAAGTCTAAAAGACTTGATCGGTCGTACAGATTTATTAGAAGCATTACCTGGCGAAACTGAAAAGCATGCACATCTAGATTTAAGCAAATTACTTGAATCACACCCAGCAGCTGAAGGTAAAGCACAGTACTGTCAAGTTGAAGGCAATGCGCCATTTGACAAAGGCTTGCTTGCAGAGAAAATGGTGGCAGAAATGCTTCCAGCGATTGAAGCGGGTACAACGGGTGAATATAGCTTCACGATTGGTAACTGCGACCGTTCAATTGGCGCACGTATCTCGGGTGAAATTGCAAAACGCTATGGTAACTTGAGTATGGAAGCACACCCAGTTAAAGTGAATTTAACAGGTACTGCGGGTCAGTCTTTAGGTGTGTGGAACGCGGGTGGTTTGCATATTAGCCTTGAGGGTGATGCAAATGACTACGTGGGTAAAGGTATGGCGGGTGGTCGTATCTCAATTTTCCCACCAAAAGGTTCACCATTCCAAACGCAAAATACGGCAATTATTGGTAACACATGTTTGTACGGTGCGACTGGCGGTAAACTCTTTGCTGCAGGTACTGCGGGTGAGCGTTTTGCGGTACGAAACTCAGGCGCATTTGCGGTGATTGAAGGTGCAGGCGACCATTGCTGTGAATACATGACTGGCGGTATTGTGACTGTACTGGGTAAAGTAGGTCATAACTTCGGTGCTGGTATGACAGGTGGTTTTGCTTATGTACTTGATTTGGATAATGACTTCGTTGATCATTACAACCACGAACTGATTGAGTTGAACCGTATTTCTACAGAAGCGATGGAAGAGCATCAAGAATTCTTACTTCGTATCTTAGATCAACACATTAAAGAAACAGGTAGTGCTTGGGCGTATAAGATCCGCCATGAGTTTGACTTCTATAGCCGTAAATTCTGGCTTGTGAAACCAAAAGCTGCAAACTTGCAGACTTTGTTAAAAACAACTCAAGCTGATCCACAATAATTCCACTACTGCAGAGATATAGGCAGATGCAGTGCTGACTTGGAATCAGTCTGCATCTACCCACGGAGAGAGACATGGCAGAGCGCCTAAATAATGACTTTCAATTCCTGGATGTACCACGCCAAGATCCAGAGAAAAAAGATATTGATGTCCGCAAAGCAGAGTTTGTGGAAATTTATAAACCGTTCACTGCGGAAGTGGCTGCCAATCAAACACATCGCTGTTTAGGTTGTGGTAACCCTTACTGTGAATGGAAATGTCCAGTACATAACTACATTCCAAACTGGTTGAAGTTGATTGCAGAAGGTCGTATTTTCCAAGCGGCTGAACTGTGCCATCAAACCAATACTTTGCCTGAAGTTTGTGGTCGAGTATGTCCACAAGACCGTTTATGTGAAGGTGCATGTACACTGAATGATGGTTTTGGTGCAGTTACCATTGGTAATGCTGAAAAGTATATCAATGACACCGCGTTTGCTTTGGGCTGGCGACCAGATATGTCATCTGTGACATGGACGGACAAAAAAGTTGCGATTATTGGTGCAGGTCCTGCAGGTTTAGGGTGTGCTGATATTTTGGTACGTAATGGCGTAAAACCCGTTGTATTTGATAAACGTCCTGAAATTGGTGGTTTACTGACTTTTGGTATTCCAGAATTTAAAATGGAAAAAGATGTGATGAAACGTCGCCGTGAAATTTTCACAGGCATGGGCGTTGAATTCCGTTTAAATACTGAAATTGGCACAGACGTGACCATTGATCAGCTACTTGCAGACTACGATGCTGTGTTTATGGGTATGGGAACATACACCTACATGAAAGGTGGTTTTGCAGGTGAAGATTTAGACGGCGTTGTTGATGCGCTGGATTTCTTGATCGCCAATGTCAACCGTACTCAAGGCTGGGAAAAAGACCCATCTGAATACATCAGTGTAGAAGGTAAAAAGGTCATTGTACTGGGTGGTGGTGACACTGCGATGGACTGTAACCGTACTTCTATTCGTCAAGGTGCTGAGTCTGTAACATGTGCATATCGTCGTGACGAAGAAAACATGCCAGGTTCGCGTCGTGAAGTGAAAAACGCGAAAGAAGAAGGCGTTGAATTTAAATTCAACCGTCAACCGATCGAAATCGTCGGTGAAAATGGCAAAGTGACTGGCGTTAAAGTGGTAACGACTCAGTTGGGTGAGCCAGATAGCCGTGGTCGTCGTAGTCCTGAACCAATTCCAGGCTCTGAAGAAGTTCTTCCTGCTGATGCGGTACTTCTTGCCTTTGGTTTCCGTACTTCTCCGGCAGATTGGTTTGCAGGTGTGAACATTAATTTGGATGGTTCTGGTCGTGTAGTGGCAGCAGAACAGCAAGAATTTAAATTCCAAACGTCAAATCCAAAAATCTTCGCTGGTGGCGATATGGTTCGTGGTTCTGACTTGGTAGTTACTGCAATTGCAGAAGGTCGTCAGGCTGCGGAAGGCATCTTAGATTACCTTGATGTTTAATTGAGCCTATATCGTTTTAAAACCCGCCTCGGCGGGTTTTTTATTGGGCTGACTGCCTAAAATGATACGTATGTGGTCTATTCGGATAAATCCATCTTCAGATTGTAAAACAAGACTGAAAATTGAACAATTTTGCAAATGGGCTAAGCTTTTTTGCCATGTGTGCATGGCTTTATGATGCTCATACTGGATTCTTGAATTCTAAATTAGAGATGTTCAAAATGACTGCAGTGACGACACAAAAATCATATCAAAATCGTCCCAAAGCCATTGGTATTACTGTACGTAAATTACAGTTTAATCCTAAGGCTATTCGCCGGCACTATTTTGCCAATTCACCTGTGATGTCACATTTATTGACCGCACTGTCTTCAACATTTCCAATTGGTGAGCAATTTTTTGTACATAGTGTACGTAATGTGCGGAATCAGGTGACGGATGAAAAATTGCAGGCGCAAATCGCTGCATTTATTGGTCAGGAGGCGATGCATTCTAAGGCGCATGCCGAATTTAATGATGCTTGGCGTTCAGACGATTATAACTTAGATCGTTTTCAAGCATGGTGAGCGCGCAAAGATAGCTATGTGAAAAACTTACATCCTAAAATTCAATTAGCAATTACCTGTGCCTTTGAGCATTTTACCGCGTTATTGGGGGGCTATATTCTGCGCCATCCAGAGGTGTTAAGTACTTTAGATTCAGATGCCGTTAAACTTTGGGTTTGGCATGCGATAGAAGAGATCGAACACCGCTCAGTGGCATTTGATGTCTATCAGCATGTTTATGGCGATGACAAGATCCGCCGTATGATTATGCGTAGTGTGACTACAGGTTTTGCCAGTTTAACTTTTTATTCTGCCACTAAGCTGTTTATGCAAGACCGTAAAAAGAGTTTGCCCAAAGTAGGCGGTAATATTTTTGGCACGTATTTGCTGGGTAAAATGTTTATACAGTTAATTCCAGAATATTTATCTTATTACAAACAGAACTTTCATCCTTCTGAAATTGATTACACAGACATTGTGCAGTATTGGAAACAGCAACTTGCAGATGAATACCACGTGGAAAGCTTTCAAACGGAGCAGACGCTTATACGATATAGTTGAATGATGATGAAAGGCCCAAGAATTGGGCTTTTTTTATGTGTTTTCACTTTGTTAAAGAAATGCAACAAAACCAAAAGAAAATAGCGCTAGAATAATTTTATTTAAACAAATACAAATAAATACTCGAGGTTAATTGGGATGAATTTAATAAAAAATAGTATGTTGGCGCTGGCTTTGGCAGGTAGTTTAAGCTTAACAGGCTGTGGCTATAACACTTTGCAAGTGAAGGATGAGGCAGTCAATGCATCGTGGTCTGAGGTACAAAACCAATATCAACGTCGTGCAGATTTAGTGCCTAACTTGGTTAATGTTGTGAAGGGTTATGCAAAACATGAAGAACAAGTGCTGACTGAAGTGACGCAGGCTCGTTCAAATGTTGCCGGTTTAAAAGTAGATAAAGAAGTACTTGAAAATCCTGAACTATTTAAAAAATATCAAGAAGCCCAATCGCAAATGACCAGTGCGTTATCACGTTTGATTGCAGTTTCAGAAAATTATCCAGATTTAAAAGCCAATGAGCAATTTAAAGACCTACAAGTGCAATTAGAAGGTACAGAAAACCGTATTGCAGTTGCGCGTAATCGTTATATTTCAACTGTTCAGGACTATAACGGCTATGTCCGCCAATTTCCTCAAGCAATGACTGCAAAAGTGATTGGAATGAAAACAAAACCAAACTTTAGTGCTGAGCAAAGTGCTCAATCTGCACCTAAAGTGACTTTTGATTAAATTGTTGCGCTGAAGCCTGTAAGGAATGCTGATGTCTAAACGTTTGCACAACTCTAAAGCTTACTTGGGGTTGTATTTCGCTCTGTGCTTAAGTCTATTGAGTCTGAGTAGTCATACCTGGAGTGAGACTGCTGTTGCTCAAGATGAGGCTGTGAATGAAATAGCCGTGGCTTCAAAGATCATAAAAGAGCAACAATCGGCGACAAAGACGAGTCAACCAACAGCAACGGCATCAGCTGACGCAGTAACACAGCCTGCACCTAATATTGCCAATGATATGGCAGAAGGCCAAAGTGAGCGAGCTTTACCGACACTAAACACACCGATTGTGGATCAAGCAGGCTTATTAAGTGCAGCGGAAAATCAGGCCATTAGCCAGAAAGTCCTACAGCTACATAAAACTGCCAAAGCACAGGTCGGTATTGTTATTGTACCGACCACGGGGCAAGAAGACATTGTCTCTTATGCCATGCGAGTTGCAGATCAGTGGAAGCTTGGAACAGCCAAACAAGACAATGGTCTGTTAATAGCGATTGCTGTGAATGATCATCGCATACAAATATTGTCGGGTTATGGATTAGAAGGTGTGTTACCTGATGTGGTATTGAGTCGAATTATTCGGAATAACATCACACCCTATTTCAAGCAAAATCAGTATGCTCAAGGGATTCAAGCGGGATTAAATGAGATTGAAAAAGTCCTGAATATGGACCCAGAAGTGGCAGCTCAAGCCGCTCAAGCTTTAAAAGAGCAACAGGAGCAGGCTTTACATGAGCAACAAGCCAAAGAAAAAACCATGATGACTGCTTTGTTTATCTTAATTGCAGGCATTATTGGCTCGTATATTGTGGGTAATCGATTGAGTGCAGCAACAGCAGCTGTCGCAGGTACGGTTGCGGGCTTAGTGAATGGTGCAGGCTTAATTACTAGCTTGCTTATTGGTGGTGGTATTTTCTTTTTATTAATTACGGCGTTGGCACAGGTGATCTTTCAAGCCTTCCTCTCAGGTGGTGGGCGAGGCGGCGGCGGCTCTGGTGGGGGCTTTGGCGGTGGAGGCTACCGTGGAGGCGGAGGTGGTTTTGGTGGAGGAGGTGCTTCAGGCTCATGGTAACAACATCTGAAACAACAAAAATTTTAACGCAACCTAAAATTCAAGATTTGCACCAGCCAAGCTTCAAACGTTGGCTTAAGCATTTTTGCTTTTTACCTGCGACAAAACGCTATTTTGATCAACAAGATCAGCATGCGATAGCACAAGCTGTGACACGTGCAGAGCAGGGGCATGTAGGGGAAATACAAGTCGTTATTGAGGGGCATATTCCTGCACATCAAGCCTATTCACAAAATACCTATGCACGGGCACAGCAATTATTTGCAGAATTGGGCGTATGGGATACTGAGCATAATAGTGGTGTATTGTTATATCTAAATTTATGTGAACGTAGTGTAGAGATTGTGATTGATCGTGGAATTAAAAATTTAACCGAACAAAAGGTTTGGCAAGATATTTGTGAACGTATGTTGACAGCTTTAAAACAAGGATATTATCGCGATTCTGTGGTGAATGGGGTGCTGGAAATAGGGGATGTGCTTGGAAAATTTTATGAAGAAGTGCAAGTAGACAAAAAAAACGAAATTGCGGATTTGCCAGTGATCTTGTAGGCATGAAATATGAGTAAGATAGTGACATTAATTGTCACTTTTAAACACAAAAAGAGACAAAGTTTTCACAAAAAAATAAATATTTTTTTAAAATGCTGTTTTTTTGAGTTTTTTTATTATAATCATTCTTGGCACACTTAGTGCTAAAAATAAATTAGCTTTAAAGGCTTAATAATTAAATTATACATTTGTGGAGAATGTTATGAATGCTCAAAAAGGTTTTACCCTTATTGAATTAATGATCGTTGTTGCAATTATCGGTATTCTTGCTGCGATTGCAATTCCTGCTTATCAAAACTATACGAAGCGTGCTCATGTTACTGAGGGTATTAACCTTGCAGGTGGTGCAAAAGCTTCAGTTGCTGAGTTCTACTCATCAAACAACCGTTTTCCAAAAAATAATCAGAGTGCTGGTTTAGCTGTTGCTACGACTATTAAAGGTAATGCAACTACATCTGTTGGTGTAGGACAGGTTGATGGTTTAGCAACAGCAGCCCAAGCTACCGATGGTCAGATCTTTATTAAATATAATGATAAAGTTGATAATGGCACACCAGCAAAAAATGTACTATTACTCAGCCCATCAACTACAGCAGGCGGTATTCAATGGAAATGTAAACTTCCAGGTTCTAACGCGCTCGACCCTCAATTAATTCCTTCAAACTGTCGTTAATTTGGCTATATAAATTAGCTATAGCGCTCATCATTTGATGGGCGTTTTTTAATTTATAAGATATGATCTATGTTAAAAAAATATCAACCAGTCATTTTTTTTGTCTTTATTCTATTGTTAACAGTTACTACTTATTGGACTGGCTTGAGTGGTAATTTTCTTTTTGATGATTATCCAAATTTAAAAGACTTAGGAACCTATGGGGTGATTGATAGCTGGGAAAAAGTCAGAAATTTTGTATCTAATGGGTTTGCAGGCCCTACTGGGAGACCAATTTCGCTTCTTAGTTTTTTAATTGATGCAAATACTTGGCCTGCTGATCCATATCCTTTTAAATATACTAATTTAATGCTTCATTTATTAAATGGGGTTCTTTTATGTTGGTCTATATTGTTGCTATTAAAAAATTATAATTATAAAGAGCAACAAGCACTTTGGATTGCCTTAGTCGCATCTGCTATTTGGTTATTACATCCTTATTTTGTGTCAACAACTTTATATATTGTGCAAAGGATGGCACAGCTTGCAACACTTTTTAGTTTAATTGGAATCATAGGATATTTAAAATATCGATTATATCTATCTACTAAGCCTATTAAAGCATATATAGGTATGACAATATTGCTAGGATTTAGTACAGTTTTAGCAACCTATAGTAAAGAAAATGGAGCCTTACTTCCTTTTTTAATTTTAGTTATAGAATTTTGCAATCCAAATAAAAGTAATAAGCCAGTATGGCAATGGCGAGCTATATTTTTGTGGCTTCCATCAATAGCGATTCTAGTCTTACTTAGCAAGTATGTGACTTTTGCAGAAAATCCTTGGCTAAATCGTAATTTTAATATGATTGAGAGATTATATAGTGAAGCCAGAATTGTAACGGAGTACCTATATAACTTGGCAGTGCCAAAAATAGAATTAAGAGGTTTGTATCAGGATGGCTATATTATATCAAAGTCGCTTTTAAATCCTATTACAACTTTATTCTCTTTTATTTTTTTATTTTTTATTTTCATATTTTCAATTTTTTATAAAAAAAAATATCCCTTAATTTCATTAGCAATTTTATTTTTTTTAGTTGCACATTTAATGGAATCAACTGTTATTGGGTTGGAGTTGTATTTTGAACATCGGAACTATTTAGCAGCACTCTTTCTATTTTTACCAATAGCGAATGGTTTATTTCTTTTAAAAAATAAAATTGATGATAAGTTGGTAATTTTGTTTGTTGGGCTTATTTTAAGTATTTTAAGTTTTTTTACATATGAGCGAGTGAAGTTATGGTCAAATACTGAAAGTCTAGAAATGTATTGGGCAAAAAACTCGCCAAACTCACCTCGGGCACAAAGCTCAATTGCGCGATTATATTTTGAAAATGGGTATGTCGCTGAATCAAATATTTATTTAGAGCAAGCTATACAGCGTATGCCAGAAAGCGCACTATTAAATCTGAACTTATTAATGCAAAAAGTTTATTCTGGAATGGTTAATGAGTCTGATTTTAAGCAGGTGGCTAACCGAATGAAAACACAGCCCTTTGATGCACAGGCTGTACAAGCATTGCGTAGTTTGACTGAATATATTGTGAATGAGAGGCTAGCACAAAATTATGGAAGCTGGATGATATCATTGATTGAAATTGCTAATACAAATCCAAATTATAGTAATTTCCCCTTATTTCAGCGTTTAACTCCGTATTTAGAAGCACAAATTTATTTAGCACAAGGCAATACAGGTTTAGCTTTAAAAAATTATACTATTGCATTATCTCATTATAATGATGTTGAAGCAGGAATGATGATGGTAGCTGAAATTGGGGAAACTAAAAATTACAGGGAAGCATTAAGTCTTTTGTATAAGGTAGAAGAAGTATATATGAAGCAAGATATTCAGACATTAAAGCGTAGTAAGTCAGAATATGACTTTGAAATTAAACGGTTAAAAATATTTTTAATGAATAAAGTTGAGCATAGTATTTGAAATGTTAAGTTTTATTTTAATTCTTTTTGAAGAAAAATTAATAACTGATGTTTTTTGGTTGGGGAAGCTGGAATGGAATTAAAGGAAAAAAAAATAATTTATTTTTCTATGTTTATAATGATAATGCTTGGATTATATCTTCGTTATTTAGTAGTCCAGTATTCAGTTGTTGATACACCTTTAAGAGCAGATGCGCGTGAATATTATAACTATGCAGTCAATATTCATGAGTGGGGAGTATATTCAAAAGATCATGCTATAAGTGAGAGCCCAAAGCCAGATTCTTTAAGAAGTCCAGGATTTTCTTTTTTTGCATCTATTTTTTATAATTCAAATCAAGATATATTTATTAAACACGTTCTTATTGCTCAAACTATATTTCAAGTAATTTCTTTTACATTTCTTTTTTTTGTATTACATCGTTTTTATGGTGTAGTTGTCTCTTTAATAACAGGTTGGTTTTTGTGGACATTTCCTCATTTTGTAAATATTAATATTTATTTTCTATCAGAGTCATTATTTACATCATTATTAGCTTTATTAATTGGGATGGCTATTTTATCTAATTTTGCAGAGCATAAAAGAAAGTTTTACTATACTTTTTTTGCTATATTGTTAGGTTTAGCAATACTTGTGCGTCCAACATTACAATATTTCCCCGTGTTTTTATTCATTATTTATTTTATTTATTATCGAAAAATCACCAAGTTTTCAATCTTCTTTTTGATTATTTCTTTACTACCAATGCTACTTTGGGGTGCTCGAAATCTTTTTGTTATCGGGCAATGGTCTGATCCGACTTTAATGATTAATGGCTTGTATCATGGAAGTTTTCCATGGTTTATGTACAATGATATTCCTGAAAGTTTTGGTTTTCCTTATAATTTTGATCCACAAGCAAATGAAGTTTATCAAGGTGTTGGTAGGACACTTGAAATTATTTTCGAAAGATTTGTTGAAGATCCTTTGAATTATCTATCTTGGTATCTAATTGGAAAGCAATTTTTTTTATGGCAATGGAGTATTATTGCTGGTCAAGGGGATATTTTTATTTATCCAACTTTAGCCTCACCATATTATGGGGAAAAGATTTCATTATTTACATATTCTATAAATAAATGTGTTCATGTATTCTGGTTGATAGGTGCTTTTTCTGGCCTGATAGTTCTTATTAAAAGATTTTTTAAAAGAGAAACTTTGAGTTTTGCAATTCTAGTCATTAGTGCAGTTTTTTTATATGCTATTTTAATTCATATTATTGTAGCTCCCTTTCCGCGTTATGGTATTCCTTTTAAAATTCCAGCAATGATCATATTTGCAATTACATTCAGTGAGATAATCAAGTGGCTCAAAAGAAAATTTGTGTAGTCTTGCCATGTTTGAATGAAGAAAAGGCTATTGCAAATGTTGTGCGGGGATTTATTGAGCATGTTGAAAATTGTACAGTATACGTCTTTGATAATAACTCAACAGATAATACTATAGAAGAAGCTCAATCTGCTGGTGCATTGACTAGAGTAGTCAAGATGAAAGGAAAAGGGAATGTTGTTCAAGCGATGTTTCGGGATGTTGATGCCGATATTTACATCCTTGCAGATGGAGATGGAACTTACCCTGCGAAAGAAGCAAGAGAAATGGTTAATCTACTTATGCTCCATGATGCCGATTTGGTAATAGGTAGTCGTTTAGGGACATATAAAAATAGTCAAAGTAGAAAGAAGCATTTTTTAGGTAATGTATTATTAACAAATACAGTGAATAAATTATTTGCAACAGAAGCTTATGATTTATTGAGTGGGTATAGGGTAATGTCTAGACGATATGTGAAAACGATGCCACTATTCTCAAAGGGTTTTGAAGTCGAAACAGCGATGACGATTCACGCAATTGAAGTTGGAGCAAAAATAATTGAGCATCCAATTAATTATTTGCCACGCATAGAAGGCACTGAAAGCAAGTTAAATACTTGGCAGGATGGTTTTAAGATTGGTAAAGAGATATTTCAACTTTATAAAGATTATGCGCCAAAGGTTGTTTATTTTATTTTAGCAATATGTTTTATTTTGATTGGCTTTTTTATTGGAATCCCAGTAGTTATTGAGTATATCTATACTGGTTTAGTACCAAAATTTCCACGTGCAATTTTGGCTTCAGCATTAGTTACTATTGGAATTTTTACTGCTTTTATTGGCATTGTTTTGAGTTCGATATCAAAGCTAAGACGTGAAATAAAAAAATTAGCTTTTTTATCAATTAATTAAGTTTTATGAAAAAGTTCTACTTTTTTTGTTTAGTTGGAGGTGTGGGTTTTATATTTGATTATTTAGTTTTTTCTGTGACAAATATATTTCTGAACACATATACTTCTAAAATAATTGGTTTCATATGTGCTGTACAGCTTACATATCTTATGAATAAATTTATCACTTTTTCACAGTGTAATGCTATCTATACCGCATATATATTCGGGCAATTGAAAGGATTCTTAATAAATATGTTTATTTTCACAGTGATCTATTCTTTTACGGGAAATCAAAATATTGGGTTTCTAGTGGCCGCTGGAATTACTGTAATATCTAATTTTTTTTATGCAAAATTTTTTGCATTTAAGACTAAACCTGAGGGCTATTGATGGCTATTTCTGTCGTTCTTCCTGCTAAAAACGAATCTGGAGCAATTGGTCAAACAATTGAAAGAATTCAAAAATTGCAAATTGTTGATGAAATTATTGTTATTAATGATGGCTCGACAGATGCTACAAAGGATATTGCTGAGCAGGCTGGTGCAACAGTAGTAACACATCCATATTCTAAAGGTAATGGGGCAGCTATTAAAACAGGCGCACGTCAAGCCAGTGGTGATGTTATTATTTTTATGGATGCTGATGGACAGCATGATCCAAAGGATATTCCACGTTTATTGCAAAAAATAAATGAGGGTTATGATCTTGTTGTTGGTGCGAGGCAGCAAGGTTCTCAAGCCAGCCTGGGGCGAGGTATAGCAAATGGCTTATATAATAGCTTAGCCAGCTATATGACTGAACATAATGTGGAAGATTTAACTTCAGGGTTTCGCGCGGTACGTGCAGAAAAATTTCGTGAATTTCTATATCTACTTCCTAATGGTTTTTCATACCCAACGACGAGTACCATGGCGTTTTTTAGGGCAGGTTATTCTGTGACTTACGTACCAATTCATGCTGCAAAAAGAATAGGAAGGAGTCATATTAAACCATTAAAAGATGGTATCCGTTTCTTTATTATTATTTTTAAAATTGCAACTTTATTCTCACCTCTAAAAATGTTTTTACCTTTTGCAATGTTGCTATTTTTATTAGCAACCAGTTGGTATGGTTATACTCTTTATGAATACCAAAGATTCACTAATATGAGTGCCCTACTTTTTACGGGGAGTATTATGATTTTTCTCATGGGGTTGATTTCTGAGCAAATCACAGCATTGATGTATAAGAAAGAAGATTGAGGATGATTTTGAATAACTCAATTTTAAAAATATGGAAAATATTGACGCCTCTAGATAAAAAAAAATTAGGAGTAGTTTCAATTTTAGTTATTTTTATGACAATTATTGAATCTATAGGTGTTGTTTCTATAATGCCATTTCTGGCTGTATTGGCGAATCCGGAAAGTATACAACAAAATTTTTTATTAAAAAAAATATATAATTTTTTTCAAGCCCAAAATTCCAATCAATTTATTATCCATTTGGGTATTATTTCACTTGTTATTGTTATATTTTCAGCATTTTTGAAAATATTAACACAATATGCTTTGAATCGTTTTTCAAGTCTACAAAGGCATTATTTTTCTAGTCGCTTACTTAAGATTTATTTAAAACAAAATTATAGTTTTTTCCTTCAAAGAAATAGTGCAGATTTAACGAAAATTTTATTAAATGATGTGGATCAGGTTGTTTGGGGGGTAATTAAGCCTGTATTGTCGATACTATCGTATGGCTTAATTATTATCGCAATGATTATATTGCTTATTTTTTATGATCCTATGATGGCCTTAACGACTGCTGGAGTGATTGTTAGTTTTTATGCGTTGATGTTTTATATTGTCAAAAATTTTATGAAAAAAATTAGCAAAGAGTTTTCAGTTGCTAATCAAGAAAGATATCAAAGTTGTCAGGAAGTCTTTGGTGGCATAAAAGATGTGATGATTAATCATGCACATGATTATTATTATCAGCGATTTGATAGAAACTCTCGAGTTTATGCAAGACATTATGCTTCGCATGAATCTCTGGGGCAAATTCCATTACATGTAATAGAAACGATCGGTTATGGCTGTCTGATTCTTTTAGCTATATTTTTGGTTTTACAGAACCATAGCGTTGGGACAATTTTACCAGTCATTGGTCTATATGGCGTGGCAGCATATCGTATGTTACCTGCGGCACAAAACATTTATCGAGCGATCACAACATATAAGTTTTCAGAGCATATTTTAAATGGGGTAATTCGTGAGTTTGAAATTGACTCGACTGAGAGTGTAAAAAAGAGCGATGATGAAGAGCTTCTATTTAATCACAGTATTGAATTGGTTGGAGTGAGCTTTGCTTATCCAAATACACCAGAGAAGAAAATTTTAGAAAATATTAATCTAAAAATTGATAAGAACAGTAGTCTTGGAATTACTGGTAAAAGTGGGTCTGGTAAAAGTACTTTAATGGACATTATGTTGGGGCTTTTACAGCCAACTTCTGGTACTTTACACATAGATGGTAAGGTTATAAATAAAGAGAATATACGCAGCTGGCAAAGCTTAGTGAGTTATGTACCTCAGTTTATTTATTTGGCAGACATGACTATTGCTGAAAATATTGCTTTTGGCGTTCCCAAAGATCAAATAGATTTTGAAATGGTGAAAAATGCTGCGAAACTTGCGCAAATAGATGAATTTATTACTCAAAATTTGAAAGATGATTATAATACGGTGATAGGGGAGCGTGGTATTTTATTGTCTGGTGGACAACGGCAGCGTTTGGGAATTGCACGTGCTCTTTATAAGCAACCACAAGTTATTTTTATGGACGAAGCTACAAGTGCTTTAGATACTGAAACTGAAAAAGCAGTTAATGAAGCGATTCAAAGTTTGAATGGGAAAATGACAATGGTGATTATTGCACATAGAGAAAGCGCAGTTGTTGGATGCAGTGACATTCTTAACTTAAAATAATTTTAGGGATTTTATAGTGAATAATAAACCTTCTTTTTTATTTCGTTTGTTTAGGGCTTTTACACCACCTATAATTTTTAAATCAATTATTAGTTTTTTTGAAAATTATAAGCCAGCTCTTTTTGATGGCGAAGAAAACGCTTTATTATTTAAAAAATATATTCAAAAATGTAATGTGTATGGAGAATATGGATGTGGCCTCAGTACAGAATATGTTTTGAAAAATACAAATTGTTCAATAGTTTCTATTGATTCATCTAATGAATGGGTTAACTTAGTCAAATCTAAAGCAGATAGTTCAAAAAAATTAGATATATATTACGTTGACGTAGGAGTAGTTGGAGACTGGGGTAGACAAATAGATTATACAAAAAGAGAAAATTTTAAAAATTATGCAGATCAGTTATGGGAGCAAAATCTAACGCCTGATTTAGTTCTAATAGATGGTCGTTTTCGAGTGGCCTGTTTTTTAACATGCCTTTTAAAGGCACCAAAGGGTACTGTTATTATTTTTGATGACTATACTAATCGTCCTGAATACCATCTTGTGGAAGAGTATGCTTCGATTAAAGAAAAGCATGGTAGACAGGCTGTATTTATCACCCAAGCTTTGACTCAAGATAAAAAATATGAAATAGAAAAAATCGTAAAACATTTTTATTATGTGATGGACTAATAATGAATACACCATTAATAAGTATTATTATTCCAATGTATAATAGGGAAAAAACAATAAATGAATGTTTGAATTCAGTTTCTCAGCAAACATATAGAAATATAGAAATACTTGTTGTAGATGATTGCTCTTATGATGAGTCAGTGAATATTGTTAAAAATTATTTAGATAATAGGGTTAAGTTAGTGCAGCTTGATAAAAATAGTGGTGCTCAAGTTGCTAGAAATAGGGGAATTATAGAAGCAAAAGGGGAGTGGATTGCTTTTAATGATTCTGATGATATTTGGATGCTAAATAAATTAGAAAAACAATTAAATATATTAGAAGCTAATCATTTTAAAAAAAATATAGTAATTCATTCTGATTGTAAATGCTTTGATGAAGAAAGTGGAAAAGAGTGGGTCTGGAATGTACCTAAAACAGAAGGCTCATGCTTAGAGTTATTATTAAAAAGGCCGGCTCCTTTATTTCCAACTTTATTAACTTCTAAAGAAAATCTATATAACTGCGGTATGCTTGATGAAGATGTTCCATCATACCAAGAGTGGGATACAGTGATCAAATTAGCACAAAAGAGTATCTTTTTTCATATAAGAGAGCCTTTATTTACTTATATGCTACATCAGGGGGAAACTATTTCAAAAGATACAAAACGTGATATAGAAGGATATTTATATATAATAAATAAATATCGTAATCAGATGGAAAGTTATAAGTTTTATGATAGACATATTTTAAACTTAGTACTGAAGTCCATAAGTTTTGAGTTATTTGATTATGCTGAAAGAATTATAGATTTTCATAAAAAATCAAGTTTTCTAGTTTTTTTACTTTGTATTCTTATAAAATATAGAATACGTAATAAATATGTAATACGATTTATTACAAAGGTATTTTTATGATCCAACATATTATTAATAATAAACAATTGCTATCTATCATCATTCGACATTCTTTCGACAAAGAAGGAATTGAGTTCTTTACACCCAATGATTTCTCTCAACAACTTGCATACATGAAACGTCCTAAAGACTATGTAATCTCTCCACATGTGCATAACCCTGTTCCTCGTGAAGTACAATTCACAAAGGAAGTTTTGTACTTAAAAAGTGGTAAAGTTAGAGTAGATTTTTATGATGATCAACAGAAATATTTAGAAAGTACAGTTCTTAATACGGGTGATGTAATTCTTTTAGCATTTGGAGGTCATGGCTTTGAAATGTTGGAAGAATCAGAAATAATTGAAGTTAAACAAGGCCCTTATGCAGGGGATTTAGATAAAACTCGATTTGAGCCTGTTCCAAGTGATCAATTGGTAGTGAAATAAATGATTCCTGTAAATGAACCCCTGTTAAATGGAAACGAAAAAAAATATCTAAATGAATGTATAGATACTGGATGGATTAGTTCAGAAGGTTCATTTATTACACGTTTTGAACACGAGATGTCAGCTTATACTGGGCGTAAATATGCAGTTGCTGTCACAAATGGTACGGCTTCACTGGAAATGGCGATAGTAGCATTAGATATTCAAGCCGGCGATGAAGTGATTATGCCTAGCTTTACCATCATTTCATGTGCTCAAGCAGTTGTAAAAGCAGGAGCGATCCCAGTTCTTATTGATAGTGAATATGATAGCTTTAATATGTGCGTAGAGCAGATTGAAGCTAAGATTACAAAAAAGACAAAAGCAATCATGATCGTACATATTTATGGATTACCTGTAGATATAAAACCTATTTTAGAATTGGCAAAAAAATACGACTTAAAAGTGATAGAAGATGCTGCTGAAATGCATGGACAGACTTATAACAATAAAAAATGTGGTAGTTTTGGGGACATTAGTATATTTAGCTTCTATCCAAACAAACATATAACTACTGGTGAAGGTGGAATGATACTTACAGACGATGAAGATACTTATAATCGCTGTAAATCATTACGTAATCTTGGTTTTTCATCTGACTCAAGTAAGCGATTTATTCATGAAGAGCTTGGGTGGAACCTTAGAATGACTAATCTACAAGCAGCACTTGGTGTTGCACAATTAGAACGGATAGAAGAGTTTGTTGAGAAAAAACGTTGGATTGGAAATTTATATCAAGAATTACTCAAAGATATAGATGGAATTAATTTACCCATTAAATCAAAGCAATTTTCTGAAAATATTTATTGGGTATTCGCTATTACTTTAAAAGATGAGCATCTTAAAACTGCCCAGCATGTGATGAAAGAGTTAGGAGCTAGGGGAATTGGTACACGTCCATTTTTTTACCCGATGCATCAGCAACCTGTATTTAAAAAAATGGATTTATTTAAAAATGAAAGCTATCCAAATGCGGAAAAACTTTATGAAAATGGGTTCTATATTCCGAGTGGTTTAGGGTTAACAGAATCTCAAATTTTTGAAGTTTCTAAAGTGTTACATGAGGTGCTATAATGAACCAATTTGGTGAATTATATTCACAATATTATGATTTGCTTTATCAAGATAAAGATTATCAAGCTGAAGTAAATTATGTTATTGCTTTGATTAACCAAAGTTCACCTGAAGCCCAGACAATTTTAGATTTAGGTTGTGGAACAGGTAGGCATGCATCATTATTATGTGAAAAAGGCTTCACCATTCATGGTGTTGATGTAAGTGAGGATATGTTGGATGTTGCTGAAAAGCATAGAATTGGTAAAGAAAGCCAACTAAGTTTTAGCCACGCAAATATTCAAAACTTAAAATTAAATAAAAAATATGATGTAGTGACTTCATTATTTCATGTAATGAGTTATCAAAATTCAAATCAGGAATTAACTCAAGCTTTTAGAGTGGCGAAAGAACATTTGGTTGATGATGGAATTTTGATTTTTGATTTTTGGTATGGTCCAGCAGTACTGACTGACTTACCGACAACAAGAATCAAGAGACTTGAAAATGATCAACTACAAGTGACTAGATTAGCAGAGCCTGTTTTATATGCTCAGAAAAATATTGTTGATGTAAACTACCATCTTTTTCTTAAAGATAAAGAGACTCAAAACTTTATAGAGAAAAGAGAATTACATTCTATGCGGTATTTATTTGATACTGAATTAGAATTAATTTGTAATGAAGTTGGCTTTGATATTTTAAATAAATATGAGTGGATGAGTCAAAATACTCCTAATTTTAATAGTTGGAATGTAGTGTGGATACTCAAAAATTAAATATAGCCTGTGTATTTGAAGGCGATATAGAAAGTGGTGGAGGATTTCAGACTCAACTATCAACAATTTTGATACTATCTAAAAATGATAAGTATAAAATAACAGCATTTACATTTTCAAATAAAAATAAAGAGTTGCTAATTAAGCATGGCTTAGATGTAGTTTGTCTTAAAACTAGTATTTTTGATAAAATATTAAAAATTTTTAGCTTGCAAATTTGGTTTCAAATTTTAAGGTTTAAATGGAAAACTACATTTGAAAAAAAATTAGATAATCATTCTATAGATTTAGTCTATTTTTTATCCCCATCAAGTTTGGCACTTTATTTATTAAATCATAACTATATTTATACAGTTTGGGATTTATGTCATAGAGATATGCTTGAATTTCCTGAAGTTAACTATTATAGAGAGTTTGAGGTTAGAGAAATATTATATAATAATGCACCTAAAAAAGCTGTTGCAGTATTAACTGACTCTGAGTTGGGTAAATCAAACGTAATTAGACGCTATAATTTAGATGAGAGTCGGGTGTTTAGTTCTTCGTTTTCTCCATCCATTAATATAGTTGAATCAAATTTTATTGATATTAAGAAAAAGTATAATATTGATGTAGATTACATATATTACCCAGCTCAATTTTGGGCTCATAAAAATCATATATATATTATAGACGCAATAGTAAAGTTGAAGAAAAAAGGAATTTTATTGGCTGCGGTTTTTAGTGGTTCTGATAAAGGGAACTTAAAATATATTTTGGATTATGCAAAGAAATTAAATGTTGAAGATTTGATTCATTATATAGGTTTTGCACCGAATGAAGAAATTTATTATTTATATAAACAGTCGCTTGCATTGGTGATGCCAAGTTATTTTGGACCAACAAATATTCCTCCTTTAGAGGCTTTTGCTATTGGAACACCAGTTATTTATTCGGATCTAGATGGATTGCGTGAGCAAGTTGAAGGTGCTGCGCTTTTGTGTGATTTAAATAATAGTGGTCATTTAGTAGAGCATTTGGAGTCATTAATTAATAATTCAGAGAAAAGAACAGAGCTTATCCAGTTAGGTTATAAGCGACTAGAAGAGTTACAGAAGTATTCAATCGATCAAACATTGATAAAAATTTTCGATGATTATTCTGTTAAATTAAAATGTTGGAAGTTTTTATGAAAAAAGCACTCATCACTGGAATAACAGGGCAAGATGGCTCATATCTGGCTGAGTTTCTATTGGAAAAAGGCTATGAAGTACATGGCATAAAACGACGTGCTTCAAACTTTAATACACAACGGATTGATCATATCTATCAAGATCCGCATGTGGACCATCAACGTTTAGTACTTCATTATGGTGACTTAGCTGATTCATCAAACTTAACGCGTATTATCAATGAAGTACAACCAGATGAGATTTATAACTTGGCAGCACAATCTCATGTGGCAGTCAGTTTTGAATCGCCTGAATATACTGCAGATGTGGATGCACTAGGTACATTACGTTTATTAGAATCCATTCGTTTTTTAGGCCTAGAGAAAAAAACCAAGTTTTATCAGGCTTCTACTTCTGAGCTTTATGGTTTAGTGCAAGAAACACCACAAAAAGAAACGACACCATTTTATCCACGCTCACCATATGCTGTAGCTAAATTATATGCATACTGGATCACAGTGAATTACCGTGAAGCTTATGGAATGTTTGCCTGTAATGGGATTTTATTTAATCACGAATCTCCAAGACGGGGTGAAACCTTTGTAACACGTAAAATCACTCGATCATTTGCTAATATGGCTGTGGGTATAGAAGAATGTCTATATCTAGGAAATATGGATGCACTGCGAGATTGGGGCCATGCAAAAGATTATGTGAAAATGCAATGGATGATGCTTCAGCAGGATCATCCGCACGACTACGTTATTGCTACTGGAGAACAATATAGCGTTCGTCAGTTTGTGGAGTGGTCAGCAAGTGAATTAGGTATTCAGTTGCGTTTTGAAGGGGAGGGTATTGAGGAGGTGGGTATTATTGAATCAATTCACTCAGAACAATGCCCAGCATTGAGGGTAGGACAAATTATCGTGAGAGTTGATCCTCGATATTTTAGACCCGCCGAGGTTGAAACGCTACTTGGTGATGCGACCAAAGCAGAACAGGAATTAGGCTGGAAAGCTAAAATTAGTGTCAAAGAATTATGTGCTGAAATGGTTCAGCATGATTTAAAAACAGCACAAAAAAATTCGCTCTTAAAACAGCATGGTTTTGAAATTGATGTTTCTTTGGAAAAATAAGTTATGAATTCACAACGTATTTTTGTGGCTGGCTCTAAAGGAATGGTGGGTTCCGCGATCATTCGAAAACTTGAGCATGATCAAACTTGTGAAATTATAACAGCATCAAAACAGGAGCTAAATTTAACGGATCAAGCTTCTGTAAATGCTTTTTTTAAAAAACATAGAGTCGATCAAATATACTTGGCGGCAGCAAAAGTTGGTGGTATAGGCGCAAATTTACAATACCCAGCTGATTTTATTTATCAAAATTTAATGATTCAAAGTAATGTGATTCATGCTGCACATTGTAATGATGTACAAAAACTATTATTTTTAGGATCATCATGTATTTATCCTAAATTTTCACAACAACCTATTGCTGAGACCGAACTTTTAACTGGACACTTAGAGCCTACTAATGAACCCTACTCAATTGCGAAGATTGCAGGGATTAAAATGTGTGAAAGTTATAATCGCCAATATGAACGTGATTATAGAAGTGTAATGCCCACAAATTTATATGGCATCCATGATAATTTTCATCCTAAAAACAGCCATGTTATTCCAGCACTGATAAGACGAATTCATGAGGCGAAGTTAGCTAATTTAAAAGATGTAGAAATCTGGGGCACAGGAAAGCCATTACGTGAATTTTTATATGTTGATGATATGGCAGAAGCTTGTGTACATATTCAAAACTTAGAGTTAAGCACTTATCAACATCATATTACTCCAATGCTGTCTCATATCAATATAGGCACTAATGACGAGGTCTCAATACTACAGCTGGCAAATGTCATCAAGGATGTTGTCGGGTACAACGGTCAATTAATTTTTGATTCAAAACAGCCAGACGGGACTCTACGTAAACTCTTAAATAGTCAAAAAATAAACAATTTAGGTTGGCAACCTCAAATTGGACTGAAACAAGGACTGAAAATCACGTATGATTGGTTTTTAGAAAATGAAAATCAATTAAGACAGATCTGATTTTGGGGAAAGCGGATGATTGTTCCTGTGATTTTGGCAGGAGGTTCTGGCACGCGGTTATGGCCATTATCTCGTAGTAGTTATCCAAAACAATTTTTAAGGCTATTAAACCAGCATTCTTTGTTACAGAATACAATTCTAAGACTCAGAAGCTTAGATTTGCCTTTTACTGCTCCTATGATTATTTGTGGGGAAGAACATCGCTTTATCGTTGCTGAGCAATTAAGAGAGATTGATATTGATCAGGCTGATATTATTTTAGAGCCGATTGGAAGAAATACAGCACCAGCAATAACACTGGCTGCTCTGCATGCTCAAAAAAAATATCAACAACAAAATGTTAGCCTATTTATTCTTTCTGCTGATCATGAAATACAAAATCATGAAGCATTTAAATTCAGTATTGAGCAAGCTTATAGTTATTTGAATGTTGCGCCTGCTGTAATTTTTGGTATTAAACCAACTTACCCAGAAACAGGTTATGGTTATATCAAATATAGTGCGTCTATAGATTCTGGTACTCTTTATCATGTTGAAAATTTTGTAGAGAAACCTGATTTAGCAACAGCAGAAAATTATCTACGAACAGGTGGATATGCATGGAATAGTGGTATGTTCATGTTTGATCTGTTTAGATTTTTAGATTTAATGGATCAATATGCAAACGACATTAAATGTACATGTATAAATGCGTATGAAACATCAATAGCTGATTTAGATTTTATTCGTATTGATTTGGAGAAATTTAAACAATGTCCAAATATCTCCATTGATTATGCATTGATTGAAAGGGTAGCTGATTTGTTGATGGTTCAGCTGGATGCAGGTTGGAGTGATATTGGATCTTGGTCCGCACTTTTTGATATTCAAGAAAAAGATAAAGATCAAAACGTATTAAAAGGTGATGTAATACAACTACATAGTCAAAAAAACTTAGTTTACGCCCAAGATAAATTAGTCAGTCTTCTCGGGGTTAATAATCTGGTCGTAGTAGAAACAAAAGATGCAATATTGATTGCAAACCAAGCTTATGTACAGCATGTTAAAGATATCGTACAAATTTTGAAGGATAATAAAAGAACGGAAATAACAATCCACTGTGAAGCTTTCAGGCCGTGGGGAAAATACGAATGTATAGATGTTGGAACTCGTTATCAAGTGAAACGAATAACCGTAAATAAAGGTCAAAAGTTATCTTTACAGTTGCATCATCATCGTGCAGAACATTGGATTGTTGTGAAGGGGACGGCTAAAGTGCGAAAAGGCGAAAATACTTTTTTATTAAGTGAAAATGAATCAACTTATATTTCTATTGGCGAAATTCATTCTTTAGAAAACCCAGGTTGTATTCCTTTGGAGTTGATTGAAATACAGACAGGTTCGTACTTGAGCGAAGATGATATTCATCGTTTTGAAGATTTATATGGACGTGTTCAATAATGCAGGAAAATAATAAATATAAAATTAGTGTAATTACAGCTGTCTATAACGCTGAGTTATGTATACAAAATTTGATAGAAAGTTTAAGGGTTCAGAAAGATAAGGATTTTGAATGGGTTGTGGTTGATGGAGCTTCAACAGATCGAACATTGGAAATCTTGAAGAGTATAAGCGATCTAAATATTAGGATTATTTCTGAGCCAGATTTTGGAATTTATGATGCTTTAAATAAAGGAATAAAGGTTTGCACAGGTGAATATTATTTAGTTGCTGGGGCTGATGATATTTTTTATGAAAATGCTATTCAAGATTATAAAAATAGGATAGATCATTCCGTTGATATTATTACAGGTATAGTTCATAAAAATGGCCATTCAGTTCATGTGAGGAAAGGTGGTGCATGGTTGTTTGATCAGTGTGCTTATATTACGCGCCATTCTCTTGGTGCATTAATAAAAAAAAATTTACATTCACAACATGGATTTTATTCTAGGAAATTTCCTATTGCTGCTGATCAATTGTTTATAATGCAGTGCTGTGAAAATGGTGCTAAAACTATTCGGTTGGACTCTGTTGTTGGGGAGTTTGGTACAAGTGGTGTGAGCAGTGAAGATATGATTGGTACATGTACAGAAAAGTTTAGAGTTCAGCTATTGCTTGGAAAGAATAAATGGATCCAATTTATCTTATTCATATTGAAAATATTTAAGCGATTACTCATCCTTAAATAGTACTGTATATAATTGCTGATTAATAGAAGTCCAAGTGCGGTCATCTTTTGCTTTGAGGCAATGTGGGTTTTTAAGTTGATGCAGTATGGCTTGCGCATAACTATTGGGATTTGAAGATTTTGCAAGCATTATTTTTTCATTTTCAGTTAAATAAAAATTTGAGACTAAGTTTGGGGTATTTGTAGCTACTATTGGAATTTGAAGAGCAAGATACTCGGCAATTTTGCAAGATGATGCATTATCTAAGAATGAAGAGTTTCTATAAGGTAATGCAAGTAAGTCACAACAGGCCATTGCTACCGATATATTGGAAAAAGGTACATTTCCTAAATAGTTTATAAATTCATTATTGAAACTTAAGTCTTCTCGTTTTTTTCCACCTATAAGTAATTTTAAATTCACACCTGTATTTCGAACAAGTTTTATAGCTTCAATGAGGTCATCAATACCTCTTTCGGTTTCCATGCTGCCAAAGTAACCTATATATAAATCGCTATTTTTTAAATTAAAGGCTTGTCGTGCTTGGTTTTTATTTTTTGGATAGAATTGGCTTTCATCTATTCCATTCGGTAAAAATAAAGTTTTTTTGCATATATTATTGCTATCATTTAATAATTTTAAACTCGGAAAAAGGCATATATCTGCTTTTTTAAGTAAAAACTCATATAAATTAATCCAAAATAAATTACGATATCCTGCAAATGTGTCATATTTATCATATACATCAAAAACAAACTTTGAGCGAATAACTCTAGATAAAGCTAGCCCTAATAACCCAATATAGCAGTCTCCACTCGCAATAATTAACTTTGGTCTTTTAAATATCATTTTAAATATCATATAAAGAAACATTAAGCTGAATATAGGTGTAGTAGTTACTTGTAGTTGCTCATCATTTGATCTTTTTGTATTTCGAGTGTGATAGTCAATAAGCCAAAGATGGGTCATCTTTTTTTTGGATATATAGTGAGGAATTTGATATATACGACCAAATTTCTCATTATAAGCATCACGATTTGTATAAAATCTTTTACCAATAAATAGTACGTCCATTCTATTAATTTAATACCTTTTTAAATTTTTCAGCTAAATTATGCCATGCAAATTTTTTGGCAAAATTTTGACATGATTCTGTTTGAATTATAGATGGGTTTTTTAATATTCGAATGGTGTAAGCAGTGAATTCAAGGTAGTTTTGACTTGTAATTAGAAAACCGCTCTCTTGGTTTTTAATCGCGTCAATAATTCCTCCAGTCGCAAATGCTATAGTTGGTAAGCCATAAGAAGCAGCCTCAATAGCAACCATACCAAATCCTTCTGGATCATTTGGAATATCTTTTACAGGAAATACGTGTATATTTGCCACATAATAAAGTTGGGTTAGAACTTTTTCATCTACAGCACCAGTGAAAATAATATTTTGATCAACATTTATTTTTTTTGCAATATTTAGCAATTCTTCTTTATTTTGAAATTTGTTATTTAAGGCATTACTTGCTGTATCACCGACAATAAGGAGAATAGTGTTTGGTATTTCTTTTACAATCTGTGGTAAGCAGTTTTCAATAAATTCTAATAACCCTTTTCTTTCAGTTAGGCGTCCAACAGAGAGTAAAACTTTTTTATTTTGAATACAGAAATGCTTTTTTAGTTCTGTGATTAGGTTTTCATCTTTTTCTTTTGGAGGAAAATTTACACCTGGATGAATGATGGAGATTTTTGAGTCTCCTATTCCTTTATTTAACGCTAGTTGTTTTGTGGGGGTACTATTACAGATAATGGAATCTGCTGAGCGAAGAAAGGGCATCCATAATTTTTGGTATGTAAAGCTATTGTTGTTTATGTCTAGCCCATGAAGATAAATAATACTTTTTTTTCTAAAAATCTTTGCCCAAAAAACTACAATAGGTGCTGTTAAGCCACTTCCTGCAAATAAGATATCTGGTTTGGTGGATAAATAAATCAGAAATGTTTTAAAGAAAGAAAATATTAAAAAAATAGGCAATGGGTTGAGTGGGGCACTATAAAATTTACATTGAGGTGGAGCCTGTTTTTTTGCTTGAATATGGCTTAATAAAATAACTTCGTTTTGTTGGCTTAATTCATCTGCTATATGCCAATTTAATCTTTCCATACCGCCAATAAGCGGAGGAAGATTACGTGTGATTATTAAAATTTTTCTTTTAAACATGTTAAATATATTAATGAATCTGTTAGCTTATTGTATCTAGTTTTTGGTAGTAATAAAGTGATAAAGTTTGTCATATTTAGACAAAAACTGACATTGATAATAAAAGAAAAAAAATAAACTTATGAATATTAAAGATAAATATTTGGCATGTTTTTTGATCTTAAAATTATGTGATGTGATGATTTGAGAATGGGAAATGCAAAAAGGTTTTACGTTGATAGAACTCATGATTGTTGTCGCTATTATCGGTATTTTAGCTGCTATTGCTATTCCTGCATATCAAAATTATACAACACGCTCTCAGGTATCTGAAGCATTGGGTATGGCAAGTACTTATAAAGGGGAGATGATTTCTGTATTTGGTGATACGGGGTCTTGTCCAACGTCTTTGATAGAAATGGGGGTTATATCAACAGGACTAATTAATTCTAAATATGTACAAAGTATAAGCTTAAATACAACGTATCCTAGCGCAGTTTGTGCTTTTGAATTTACGTTTAATAGTTCTGGAATGAATGCGGGAGTTGCTGGTAAAAAACTCATTTTTGCAATGATGAATTATGCAGGAAATGGTTCGGCGCGTTGGGAGTGTGCATCAACGGAGATTAAGCAACTCTACTTACCCTCAGCATGTAAAGGCATTTAATAAAAAGCCCGCAACTGCGGGCTTTAAAATATCAAATCTGACTCTGAATATAATTTTCAACACCAACACTTTCAACTAAATCTAATTGTGTTGTTGTCCAATCCAACCATTCTTCTTCTTTCTCAAGAATTTCTTGGACTAAATCACGTGTTACATAATCCATGTGTGCTTCTGCTAAGGCAACAGCTTTTTGAATAGCTTCAATGTTTTCTTTTACTTTACGTACATCGCAGTTTAATACTTCAACTGTATGTTGGCCGATATAAAGTTTTCCTAAGTGTTGTAAGTTTGGCAAACCTTCTAAGAATAAAACACGCTCAATAATTTTGTCAGCATGCTTCATTTGGCGAATCGATTCTTTATATTCAGCTGAACCAAGTTGCTCAATTCCCCAGTCATTAAACATACGAGAATGTAGGAAATACTGGTTGATTGCAGTCAAATGATGGTAGAGCACCTGATTTAACTGATTAATTACATCACGATTGCCTTTCATTGCATTTGCTCCATCAAAGTTGCCAAAGTAAATAGACCTAGGCACTAAAAACTGTATTAAAAAATATATTAAACAAGATGGACTTAGATGGCGAGTACTTTATTGAACAGCAAATGAAAATCGCAATCAAAAACAATAGGGTCTAAAAAACAAACCCGCCTAGAGTCATGGCGGGGGAGGAGGAATAATCTTACGATTATTGATTTATCATTATGATTATTTGGTTTAAGCCGCGATTGCGAGTCTAGAGGCAATCATAGCAACTTCTTCACTAATGATTGCACGTGCTTCAGGTGCACAGCGACCACAGCAAGTACCAAGGTCAAGTAAGTCACGCACTTCGCGATAACTTTCAGCCCCATTGGCAATGGCATCTTTAATGTCTTGATCTGTAATACCACGGCACAAACAAACGTACATTTGACGACAACCACAGTGAATGAATAAGATAAGTAATATTATTGATAATTATTATTGTTTGTCAATTAAAATCATTTCATTTTTAATTTATGGTGATTGGGAATTTGAATAAAAAAAGATCACTCTATCGGTGGTCTTTTTTATAAGAAGGTATCTTATTGATTAATAACAACCACACCATCCATTTCCACTAAAGCACCTTTGGGTAGTGCTGCGACACCTAAGGCTGCACGTGCAGGATAGGGTTGAGCAAAATATTCGCCCATGATTTGGTTAACGAGTTGAAAATGAGAGAGGTCGGTAAGGAAAATATTTAATTTTGCAATATCTGCTAAAGTTCCACCAGCCGCTTCACAAACTGCTTTTAGATTATCAAAAACACGACGTACTTGAGCTTCGATGCCTTCAACCAACTCCATGCTATACGGATCTAAGCCAATTTGACCTGAAAGGTATAATGTATTTCCAGTTAAAATAGCTTGTGAATAAGTACCAATTGCAGCAGGTGCATTTTCAGTATGGATCACTTGGCGGGACATCATTTTCTCCTTGTAACATGGCATGCAAAATCAAGATCTCTTATGCAGTTGCGCATATTTAGGTCTGATCATGCACATTAACTTGCTTTCGATGTTTCTGCAAAATTGATAGGCTGTGCTAAACGTGAAATACGAGGGAAACCAAACAGCATACGTAAGTCACGAATAATTTTCGCAATTTGTTTTCGGTCATGCACGACAATATTAACGTATGTCTTTCCTTCGTGTGTACGAACGGATTCTACCCCTACTTTTTCTTTACGGCATTGATAGATTAATTCTGAAATTTGCTCATCCGTCATGCTCATACTAATACAAAGGAAAGCACTAAAGCTAATATCTTCAATTTCTTCAGCATTCCATTGTAAAGGCATGATGTTTTCAGGATGCATGTGTTGCTCATGTAGGAGGTTGTGACAACGTGAGCGGTGCACAATCAAGCCTCTACGTGATAAATGCCCTTGAATTTGATCACCAAGCACAGGGTTGCAACAGTGTGCATATTTAACATCTACACCTTCAGTGCCCTGAATAAGGCGATCTGAGCCAGTAGAGCTATGTGTTGAATCTTGTGCAAACAAATGATTAGCAACCAATTGTGGTAATAAATCACCCACAGCAATTTGTTCAAATAGCTGATTTTGATCTGCAATATGACGCCAATTTAAAATATCTTGCCAATCTTCTGTAGTGAGATCGTTCACAGAGCGATTAAATAATTTGAGCGCTCGGTTGAGGGCTTGTTGCCCAACCAGACGTTGTTCATCTAAATCTTGATCACGCAAAATATTTTGTAGTGCACGACGTGCTTTTTGCGTATTAATAAAACTTAGCCAATCGGGGTTAGGCGTAGCGAGTACATCCGTGATGATTTCAATGACTTGACCACTCATGAGTGGTGTTGATAATGGCTTTGTTTCACCATTAATTTTTGCACCTACAGCATGGTTACCTAAAAATAGGCTGGCTGAGTACGCGAAATCAACTGCAGTTGCCCCTTGAGGTAATTCGTGTAAATGACCTTGTGGGGTATAGACCCAGATTTTTTCTTGATGAAGATAATCTAATAATTCACTAAAAGTTGTTTTAGCACATTCCCCATCAACTAATACGTTGAGGTTTTGCATAGATGCTTGAATGGCTGAGCGACAAGCTTGGGGTGCATTTTCACCTAAAACCACACCAAAACGGGCAGCCTTGCGCATTAACTCAGTCTGAATGGTAAGCGATAGCGTTGTTTTTTCACCTTTCAAGCGCATCATTAAGGATTGATTGCCACCAGGGAGTGGGCGACGAATATGATCGGCATAATGAAGTACTTGAAAACTATCTCGAAGGATTTCTGCAATACGGTCACAGTCTGCAATGCTTTGTAGAATAATTTCAAATGCATGGCTATGAGTTAGCTCTTGCAAATCGATGTCATTTTTAACGAAGTGGCGTAAGAGCTCAATATTGTTATTTTTCTTTTTAATTCGGCCGGCGATGTGGTGTTCTTGGAGTAGGGTGTTGAGGTTGTTTTCCCATTTGGTTTGGTATTCACAACGTTTTGGTTTGGTCTGTGCTAGAGCGACTTGGACGTTGTTATACATGTCGAGGTCTAAATTTTGATAACACAGATGCTCTAGATTGTCCGCCATTTCATTCATACCAACAAGGCGGGCCATGGGTACAAAAATTTCAAAAGTTTCGTTGGCAATACGGGCGCGCTTATCGGGACGTAATGCGCCAAGTGTAGTCATATTATGATAGCGGTCGGCTAATTTAATAATAATGACACGTGGATCTTGTAGGGTGGCTTGCAGAATTTTACGGAAGGACGCGGCTTTATTGTATTCTTTATCACTGGATTGGCTCAGCTTGGTTACGCCATCCACCAACTCTGCAACTGTTTTGCTAAATTTTTCGCTAATATCTTCTTTGCTAAAATCGGTGTCTTCAATAACGTCATGCAAAAGCGCAGCCATCAGTGTTTCTGAGTCCATGCGCATGTGGGCCAAAATACAACTGACCGCGATAGGATGCAGAATATAGGGTTCACCGCTTTTACGTGTAATGCCATCATGCGCGATGTCGGCATAGTCGCAAGCTTCAAGCACACGTTCGACATCACTTTCTGGTAGATAAGCGTCGATAATGATTTTCAGCTGTTGCTTGGCTTGACTGACCTCTGGGCCTGGCATAAAACACCTTTTACTACTAAATTTTACAAATGAAACGGTTAATCCTCTAATGAAATGCATATTGCATGACTTGTCAATTTATTCATTCAAAAAAATGAAAAAAACCAACATCTGCACAGCATTTCTATCTGTTTATTTATAACTGTTATTGGTCAAATATAAAAGCATGAACATAAAAAAGCCTAGTTAAAAACTAGGCTTTTTTACATCAATCTATAATTATTGGAAAGAAAAACCATCCAAGTTAAGATTGTTTGCTGAAAGTGCAAGATCAAGGCTTGAAGTTTGGTAGTCTTGATCGCGTTGCTTTAGAATATCTTTAGATACATGGCCTTCAGCGATTTCACGAAGTGCAACAACAGTCGGCTTATCATTGTCCCATTCAACAGTAGGTTCAATGCCTTGACGTGCTAATTGACGCGCGCGTTTGCTTGCCACTAGTACAAGCTCAAAGCGGTTGTCTACATGGTCTAAACAATCTTCAACGGTTACGCGTGCCATAAGAAATCTCGTTTGAATAATAAATTTTAACAGACTGTGCAGTATAAGAGTCTTTGGCTATAGACTCAAGTTTTAATCACAACGAAGTCGGAGTAATTAGCTTTTGAATCAACTCTTGGTGTCGATTGGCTTGTTGATTCAGCACCAAACGATTCGCAATAATGACAGCTTCTAGATCATGCAGGGCTTTGTTAAAGTCATCATTAATAATGACATAGTCAAAGTTTGTATATTGTTGCATGTCTTCTACTGCGCAACTTAAGCGATGCTCAATGACTTCTACAGAATCTGTACCGCGGTTAGATAAGCGTTGACGTAAGTCAAATTGGCTTGGCGGTAAAATGAAAATTTGTTTTGATTCAGGAAAAAGCTTACGAACTTGCTCTGCACCTTGCCAGTCAATTTCGAGCAAGACGTCGTGACCTTTCTCAAGTTGTTCTTTTACAGTTTGTTGCGCAGTCCCGTAATAGTTGCCGAATACTTCTGCATATTCAATAAAGCCACCTTTCGCAACTAAAGCCAAGAAATCATCTTTGTTTGAGAAATGATAGTGAACACCATCGAGTTCACCAGGGCGTTGGCCACGAGTGGTATGAGATACAGAAACATGTAAGTTGTTTACACGTTCGAGTAGGGCTTTAACGAGGGATGTTTTGCCTGTTCCTGACGCTGCAGAAACGACAAACAAGAGACCCGACATGATATTTTTCCTGATATGATAAAATATCTTCTCTATTTTAGAGCAGACACGCTTTAAACTAAAGAGTTAGACATCTATTGTTTACATTTATTTCAGTTGAATATCCAAATTATTGAATGGGCATTGAGGATTCTATGGAAATTGTTTTAGCCAATCCACGCGGTTTTTGTGCTGGTGTTGACCGTGCCATTGCGATTGTCAATCGGGCTTTAGAATGCTTTAACCCGCCCATTTATGTGCGCCATGAAGTGGTACATAACAAATTTGTGGTGGATGATCTTCGTCAGCGTGGCGCCATTTTTGTTGATGAACTGGATGAAGTTCCTGATGATAATATTGTGATTTTTAGTGCACATGGTGTCTCAAAAGCGGTGCAACAGGAAGCTGAGCGCCGTGGTCTAAAAGTCTTTGATGCAACGTGTCCTTTAGTGACTAAGGTGCATATTGAAGTTACTAAGTATGCTCGAGAGGGTGTCGAAGCCATTTTAATTGGTCATGAAGGGCATCCAGAAGTAGAAGGGACTATGGGGCAATATGACACCAAACAAGGTGGTTCTATTTATTTGGTGGAAGATGAAGATGATGTTGGTGCTTTAGAAATTAAAGATCCATCACATGTGGCTTTTGTAACGCAAACGACTTTATCAATTGATGATACTGCAAAAGTGATTGATGCTTTACGTGAAAAATTCCCAAAAATTCAGGGTCCACGTAAAGATGATATTTGCTATGCAACTCAGAACCGTCAAGATGCAGTTCGTGATTTAGCGACACAATGTGATGTGGTATTGGTGGTAGGTTCACCAAATTCGTCAAATTCGAATCGCTTGCGTGAACTAGCTGAACGTATGGGTAAGCATGCTTATTTGGTCGATAATGCTGAGCAATTGCAAAAAGAATGGTTTGAAGAAAACTCAAAAATTGGGGTGACAGCAGGTGCATCTGCACCTGAAATTTTAATTAAGCAAGTGATTCAGCGGTTACAAGATTGGGGGGCAAAAGCGCCGCAGGAATTGGCTGGTCGGGAAGAAAACATTACCTTTAGTTTACCGAAAGAGTTACGTATTCCTGTAACACAAGCTTAAAGTGTTAATTATTTAACATTCTGATATTTTTAAACATTTGACAGATAATTGCTTTTTAGCAATTATCTGTTTTTTTATACCTTTTATCCCTATTTGTAATTGGTTTGTACGTGAACACGCTATGATTTGTAATAGGGTATTTGGTTTTTTAGTCTTTGGAGTGTGCATGTATAAAAGTAAGGGATTTACTCTTATAGAACTAATGGTCACGATTGCAATATTAGCAATAATTGCAACTATGGCAGTACCTTCTTTTAACTCCATAAGCTTAAATCAAAATTTAAAGAAAAGTACAAATACATTGACTCAAGAGATTAAAGCAGCAAGAACTAAAGCAATTTTGGAGAAAAGACAAATTACTTTAAAGTTAGCGTCTTCTGCCAATAATGCACCGACGACTTTAAATTGGATGCAAGAAGGTAAGGTTGCTTTAAAGACTCCAGCGAATGATGAGCTTAAATTTGATGGAAATGGGGTACTTGTGAGTACATTTTCAGTTGTTGAATTATGTAAAACTTCAGGTGCTTCAACGACTAATCCGACAAGTTCTAAAAAAATAACCTTAACTAAATTTGGTCAAATTGAAAAAATTGAAGATGGGAGTTGTCCATGAGCGCAAGATCATCACAAAAGGGTGTTGGTATGGTTGAAGTTTTGGTGGCGCTCATTATTTTAGCTATTGGTGTATTGGGTTATGTGATGTTGCAGGTCCGGGCAATGGAAGCAACGGTAGAAGGTACTCAGCGTATTCAGGCAATTAATATTGCACGAGATCTTGCTGAGCGCGTGAGAGTGAATCGTACTGCTTGGGATGGTACAACAAACACTTATTTAACAGAACTCGCAGGTACGCAATCGCGTGCTAGTACGACTCCAGACTGTGCATCTTCAGCTTGCAATGAAGCTCAACTTGCTGATTTTGATGTGGCTGAAATATCAACATATGCGACGCAGTATGGCATGACGTTGGGGATGTCTGCTTGTCCTAATACAACAGGGCGACAATGTTTATTTGTTGCTTGGGGAAGTACTTTGCCTACAAATAGTAGTTCTAATGCGAATTCCTGTGTGAATGGAAATGCATATAGAGCAAATTCAACGTGTGTAATGATGGAGGTTTACTAAATGAAAAAGCAAACCGGTTTCACACTCGTTGAGTTAATGATTTCGATTGTTCTTGGGCTGATTATCGTTGCTGCTGCACTTTTACTATTTCTAAGTGGTCAACGTAACGTTGCGATGCAAAAAAATACGACAGATTTACAAGATGACCAGAACTTTGGCTTGAACTACATTGCAAAAAATATTCGCAAAGCTAATTTAAATAGCCCTTCAGCCAGCTTGAGTAATACTTCTAACTTCTCTGGTATTGTTTTTAGTTCAGCGAATGTTAGTAATAAATTAGTCTTGAATACTAATTTTAATAGCAAATTTGTAACGGCAAATATTAGTACTAACACCAGTAATATGCGTATAAAAAATGCTACGACAACTCCTGCAAGTTTTGACGATGCAGTGAATGATCAATTGGTCATTCAATATCGACCTACTGAAATAGGTGGTTATGATTGCGAAGGGAAAGTAATTGATAGTACCAATATTTATATTTTAGAACGTTATTTTGTACGCACTGATACGAATGGTAGTGGTACAGATGCTGAAAAGTCAGCATTGGCTTGTGCATCAAGTCGGTACTCATCAGGACTAACTGTAGCAACAGCGTTAGAGTCTTCAAATACAGCGGGTTTGTATGGTAGTGGTGAAATTATTATGAAGCGTGTTGATTTATTTCGTGTCCGCTTCCTAGTACAGGATACAAGTGGGAAGAAGTATATGACGGTGCTTGATTATAACGCACTCACGACAACTAAACCTCGTATTCTTGCCGTACAGTTAGGTGTGATTGCAAGAGCACAAGATACAAGCGTTGAGCGAGCAGTATCAACTTCGCAAGAGTTTTCAATGTTTGGGCAGACTATAACTCAAAAAACAACCTTTCCGAATCGTTATGTTAGAACACCGATTATGCAAACTGTTGCGTTAAGAAATGCTTTAGGGAGTCGCTCATGATAAGAAATCAACGGGGTGCGACGCTTATTATCGTCTTGGTTTTACTTGTTGCAATTACTGTCATTGGAAGTTTGGCTATTCGCTCTAGTGTTTTATCACTAAAGGTTTCAACATTGAGCCAAGCGCAACAGTTGCTTTTGCAAAACTCAGATGCTGCATTATTTAAAATTGAAGATCCTGACCAGTTAATGAGAAATATGGCCTTAAACGGAATGTTTGGTTATATCAAGGGTGAAGATAATGTTGGTAAAGAATTAGTATTTTGTTTTAAATCTGGTAATACCAATTTTTTTAATCTTACCAATTCAAGTTTAATTAGTTGGAATGGTACATCTATTAAAAATGATGGTTTGAGTAGTGGTGGTTTTTGTAAGGTTGAAAGCGGTTTTTTTACCTCGGGTCGTAGTGCTGTAATTACGCAGATTGCTGTAAAAGCCATGGACACAAAGGATGCAGTAGATTTCCAATATATGCAAAAGGGAACTGATCCTGAGTCTTCAAAAAAAGATCCTGCTCAGATGTATACAATTTATGCAACGTCGATTTTTCCAAACTTAAGTGCCTCAACATTAAGTTCTACCGACTTAAATAGCAAAATTAATGCATGTTTTAATTCACGTTTTAATAGTATCCCAAGTACTAAGCAAGGTGAATTGGATGTTGATATTGAGACTGCTAATGGCAAGATTAATGACCCAGCAACATCAGCAGCAGATAAAGCCACTAATGAGGCTACAAAAGCAAACTTACAATTGTCAAAAGTCACAGTTTCAAGTTGCTTATCAAATTTAGGTGTACCTACCCATACACAAGTTGCCAATTATGCTTTGACGCAGACATTAAGCAAATAATGAGGACATGAAAATGAAAACCAAAAAATATAAACAAGGTTTAGTAACAGGTTTAACTGCTCTCTCAACTGCAATGTTGTGTCAAACAGCAACGACTTATGCCAGTGATATTGAGATTTATAAAGCGCCGACAAATGGTGGTGCGACATTAATGTTTGTGCTGGATTTATCTGGATCTATGTCACAGTCAATAGATAAGTCGGTGCAACGAGATTTTTTTGGAACAAATACAAGTTGTACCAGTGAGAGCTTAGTTGTTCGTAGTGTTTTAGGGGGAGTGAATTATGACTTTAATGGTTCATATTGTTATATCAATGAGAGCACGTTTGGTGGATTAAGTACTACTAGGCGAGCTCAAATTACTTCACAAGTTGAAGCGAAGAACTGTTTGAAAGAGAGTCGTGATTTCGGAGGTTGGGAGTGGAAATGGGTTGGATGGGAGTTGAAGAAAGTTTGGGTTTCACAGCTTCAGCAAGCCTATAGTTGCCCTGACCGTGTAACAATGTTAAAGCGGAGCTTATTTGATTTAATTGCTGGAAATTCTTCTGTCGATGGTGGGAAACTTGCTACAGAAAATACTCCTTTACCGCCAACATCATCAATTGGTCTTACAACATTTCGAAATTCTACTCCTGAAATTAAGTCAAACCCACTGGTGTTGAATTCTGAAAATAGAGGGGCATTATTGAATGAAATAAAAACTTGGAGTGCTACAGGTGGTACGCCTATTGCGCGTGCATATGCTACAGGTATATCAGGATTATTTGATCATATATCAAGCCCTAATACTGAAACTGCTTGTGCTGGGTACGGTGTGTATTATCTAACGGATGGTGATCCGTCCGGAGATAACCCATCATCAGCTAAAACTACATACAATGCGAAAGTGCGTAATACGTTTGCTTTAACTGATACGCAGTGTACGGGCGGAGATTCAGATTCGTGGTCATGTGTGCAATCTATGGCTGCAAACTCTCAACAGAAAAAAAATAATAGCAATGTAGAGATTAAAACAGCAGTTGTAGGTTTTGGTACAGCTTTTAACTTTTCAAATTCAAATGGTCAGAGTGTAATTTATAATCCAACGACAACTTATACTGATGATACATTAAGTCAATCTTTCTCAGGAAATACACTTGCTGCAGCAAAAGCTGCTGTTGCTGGTAAAGGCGGTTGGTATAGTGCATCTAATACCAATGATATTGTTAATAGTGTGACCAACTTTGTAAATTCTATTAAAATTCCAATCCCAGCGATTACTACAGGTACATCTGCTATTCCGCAAGATGTTTTGAATACCTCAGTTATTCAGCCTTATGCATATTTCCCACAATTTCAACCAAAACCTTCTGAAGACTTTCGTGCTTGGACGGGTAATCTAAAAAAATATAATGTTTCTGGTGGTATCTTAAAAGATAAAAATAATACCGCTTTATTTAGCAGTGCTAGTGTTTTAAATACGGCTAATGAAGATTTATGGACGCCAAATTATGCTACAAATACGACGTTGACGGCTAATCAGCAAAGCTTAAAAGCATTAGGTGGCCTGCTAAGTCGTTTAAATCTTCAAAAAACGGGTTCAAGCTTAAACCGTAAAGTATTTACCAGTAATGGCACAACATTAACTGCTGTTAATGAAGACTATATTAAAGCCGATCCAACTAACCGTGGCTATTACTTAGGTTTGCTTGGTTATGACATTACGGCTGCTCAAGTACAAGGGTTAACTTCTAACTTTGATCTAAGTCAACTGCCTCAAACAACCAGTGAACTACGTCAAATTGGCGCTGTAATGCATTCAACGCCTGTATTACTTACTCAAGCAGGTAAAGTTTCTTATGTGGCAGCCCAAGCGGCTCAAGCAGCAACAGCAACAACTGCTGCTGTGGCCGCACGAGATGCATATATGGATACAACCAATAGGGATGACTATATCTTATTTGGTACAACGCAGGGCGTGTTGCATGTTGTAAAAGCTGGGAAGTCAGATGAGATAACGACTGTTGGAAACACTGCAGGGCAAGAAGTCTTTGCATTTGTGCCGCAAGAAATGCTGGCAACCCAAGGAAAAGCATTTTTAGATCCACCGCAAACGGTAGATGCAACTAATACTAGTTCAAATGGTATGAATCATTTGTACTATGGTGTTGATGGTGCTTGGACAGCTCATACTGAATATGTATATAACACGGCAGATGAAACGTTTAAGGTTTACGACTCTGCTACAAAGTTTGGTAAACAATGGGTGTATGGCGGACTGCGGATGGGGGGGCGGAGTTATTATGCGTTAGATTTGACCAATATGGACTCACCTACTGTTAAGTTCCGCATTAACCCAGTGAATAGTAGTGTCGATGGTTTCGCAACTCCATCAAGTACAGCTGAAACGGCACGTTATGCAAACTTAGCAAAAATGGGGCAAAGCTGGTCAAAACCGACCATTGCTAATGTGCAATGGAAAGGCAAACGCCGTTTAGTGATGTTTGTTGGTGGTGGATATGATCCTGGTTATGAAACCTTTAACTATAATCAGACAAACGGCATGGGTGCTGGCGTTTATATGTTTGATGCCAACACAGGTGAGTTTTTATGGTCGACTTATGATGCTGTAAAAACACCTGCAACAGCAGGAACAACACTCATTGGAGATGGTGATTACCTAAAATACAGTGTCGTAAGTCAAATTAAAGGGGTTGACCGCGATGGTGATGGCGATGTAGATCATCTTTATTTTGGCGATTTAGGTGGTCAGGTTTTCCGTGTAGATTTAAAGAGCACACATGGTGCTACAGATACTGTAGCTAATTATGCATCTCAAATCACACGAATCTATAATGGTCATGTAGATGGTGGTGTAAGCCCACGCTTCTATGAAATGCCTGCATTTACAGTGTATCAAGGAACTGGCGGTCTATTTGCTGTAATCAGTATTGGTTCAGGGAATAGAAGTACGCCACTATTAGGTAAGCAAGTGAACGGTACTTATATTGTAAACGGTGAAACAACAGCATTAAATACGACTTTAACAGATGATGCTATATATAATATTTATGACACTGTAGTTACGACAAAGACCCCTGCTACAGCAACACTGGGAACAAGTCCTACGCGAACTAATCTTTTTGCGATTACCGATAGTAATCGTGAATTAAATGCAATTACATCAGGACAGACTGCCCCTGCAAATTTGGCTGCTAATAAAGAGACTTCGAACTACAAAGGCTGGTATTACGCGTTTACCTCAAGTACAGGGCGTAAAGCAATTGAAAAAGTTCAAGGTGATTTAATTGCAATTGATAATGATTTATATGTAAGTACATTTAATGCAGAGGGCACTGATTCAACGGCAAGTTGTGGGGCTGGTATTTATGGTACGAGTCGTGCGCACCGTTTCTGTATGCCGTATGGTCAATGTCAAAATACAGATAATGTGACTGGTAATACCTTGGAATTAGGCAAAGGACTATTAGGTATTACAATGGGACCAGGTTCTGATCCAACATCTCGCCGCGTTATCACATCTTTAGGTGTTTTACCATCAAGTAATAAAATTACAGGTACAACCTACAGAGCAAGTAATCAACTAATCCCACAAAGTTGGTATGAAAAGAACTAGGATGAAGTGTAAATGATGAGACATTGGAAAGGTTTTACACTTCTGGAAATGATGATTGTAGTGATGATTGTTGGAATCGTCGCTGCAATTGCATTGCCAAGTTATCAAGTTTTTGTGCGCAAGTCGCAAGAAAGTAATGTGCAGCAGGAAATTCAAAAAATTGTCAAAGATTTAGAGCATCAAAAATCAAGGCAGTTTAATTATTTAGGTTATGTACTCTCTCCTGATCCGTTGTATTTACCTTATGGTGCAACAGCAACTACGGCTAAATACAAAATAGAAGTGATGGATGGTGATGATCCAACGAAAAAACTGAATGCAACCACTCCACCTCTAGGGCGTAATTGGGTTATTCGAGCATTGGCTACAGACGGTAAGTTATATAGCTATTTAATCAATAGTAGTGGTGCAAGTTGTAAAAATAAAACGTACGCAAATGTTACATTCACTACGTGTGGTACGGGAGAAGAGACATGGAAGTTGCCTTGAAGCAGAAAGGTTTAACACTTGTTGAATTAATCGTTGTGATTGCAATTTTAGGGATTATTGCAGCCATTGCTTATCCGTCATATAAAAATGCAGGGCAAAAAACGAAGCGTGTTGAAGTCCAAACTGAATTGGTTAATATTGCGGGGCAATTGCAACGATTTAAAATGGCAAATTACTCTTTTACACCGAATGGTACGGCGGTAACCCTTGCAAATCTTGGTTACACCGTAAATTCAAGTGGTGAATACAGCTTTGCGCCAAATCAACAAGCAACTTATATCATTACTTTAAATGCAGTGACAGCCAATACTTGGAGATTGTCTGCTCGACCTGTAGGTGGGCAATTGGGGAATGGTTATTTAGGTTTAAACCAAGCTGATATGCGGTGTTGGAGTAGTTCTGATGTAATGTGGTGCGATCCTAACTCCTCAACGAGTTGGACGACACAATCACCATAACAATTGAACCAAATTCAAAACTGTGGATAAGTGAATATTAACCTTTCCCTTTATATGATTTTAGCGTAAAATATCGCCCTCTATGAAAGGGGTTTGAAGTGTATCGATGGTCGGTACAGGGATAATCCGTAAAAACTATAAGGTTGTATCATGGTAGTTATTCGTCTTGCACGCGGTGGTGCTAAAAAACGTCCGTTCTATCAAATCATTGTGACTGATAGCCGTAATGCACGTGACGGTCGTTTCATCGAACGTATCGGTTTCTTCAACCCTACAGCTCAAGGTAAAGCAGAAAAACTTCGTTTAGATGCTGACCGTTTTGCTCATTGGGTATCTCAAGGCGCTCAACCGTCTGACCGTGTTGCTTCTTTAGCTGCTCAAGCTAAAAAAGCTGCAGCTGCTGTTTAATACGGTAGTAGCTTGCCCATGACACCAACACAGAATGTTCCAGAAGATCGTATTCAGATTGGACAGCTACGTTCAGCTTATGGATTAAATGGGTGGCTCTGGGTCTATTCCAATACAGAACCTATGAGCAACATCTTTGACTACCTGCCTTGGTACATTGAAACCAAAGCAGGTTGGCAAACAGCAGATGTAAAACGCTGGAAACCACATGGCAAAGGCTTAGTTGTTGCGCTGAAAGGGGTCTTGGACCGCACTGCAGCAGACAACTTGGTCGGCGCAAATGTTTGGATTTCTAAATCGCAACTGCCTCAAGCAGGCGTGGACGAGTATTATTGGTCTGATTTAAAAGGCTTAACAGTGTTAGGTCTAAATGAAGAAGAGCAAGAAGTGAATCTTGGTCAAATCCACGAATTGTTTGAAACAGGTGCTAACGACGTGATGGTAGTTCGCGCTACTGCTGACAGTATCGATAGCGAAGAGCGTATGATTCCATGGCATAAAGATGTGGTACAGCGAGTTGATCTCGAAGCTGGTCGTATCTACGTGAATTGGGGCGTAGATTATTAATCCTTAAAGGATTGACGCAGCAGGAAAATAGAGGAGTCTGCGATGTTTTTTGCAGTCATAACGCTTTTTCCTGAAATGTTTGAAGCGATTACAGCCTACGGTATTAGCGGGCGCGCAGCAAAGAAAGAGATAGTACAAGTCCATTGTATTAATCCTCGTGAATTTGCTGAGGGCAATTACAAACGAGTGGATGAACGTCCATTTGGTGGTGGCCCAGGTATGGTAATGATGGCTGAGCCTTTGGCAAAAGCAATCCACCGTGCTAAAGAGCTTGCAACGCAAGCGGGTGCAGTTCGTGTTCCTGTGGTGTATATGTCACCACAAGGGCAAACCTTAAATGAACCAGCAGTACAAGACTTTGTCGAATATGATGGACTGATTGTGCTCTGCGGTCGTTATGAAGGGGTCGATGAGCGTTTGATCCAAAAATATGTTGATCAGGAATGGTCCATAGGGGATTACGTTTTATCTGGCGGTGAACTCCCTGCGATGGTTTTATTGGACAGTATTATTCGGAGACTTCCGGGTGCAATGTCTGATGAGCAATCACACGTACAAGACTCTTTTGTGGATGGTCTTTTAGATTGCCCACAATATACCAAGCCAGATCATTTTGAAGGTTTGGATGTGCCTGAAGTTTTAAAATCTGGGCATCATGCAAATATTGAAAAATGGCGCTTTTTGCAACGTTATCAACGGACACTTGAACGTCGGCCAGAATTGGTTGAAAAAGTAGAGTTGAGTAAGCAGCAAAAAAAATGGCTGAAAGATTCCAAGATTTAAAATTTTTTAAATCTTATTATTAGGCTCTTTATACATTGAAGCGGTCAAGTATAAAGGGAAAGTCAATCGGGTCTATGCGCTTTAGCCTCTAGCCCCAGTGGATCTCAGACCTCTTCTGGCCCACATAAATTGGAGATACCCCATGAGCGGTAAGCATCCTTTAGTTCAAGTAATTGAAAACGCGCAACTTAAACAAGATATCCCAGCTTTTGCTCCAGGTGACACTGTAGTTGTTCAAGTAAAAGTAAAAGAAGGTGAGCGTGAACGTCTTCAGGCATTTGAAGGTGTTGTAATTGCTAAGAAAAACCGTGGTTTGAACTCTGCGTTCACAGTACGTAAAATTTCTAGTGGTGTTGGTGTTGAGCGTGTTTTCCAAACTCACTCTCCAATCGTTGCTGGTATCGAAGTGAAACGTCGTGGTGACGTTCGTCGTGCTAAACTTTACTACCTACGTGAATTGTCTGGTAAAGCTGCGCGTATTCGCGAAAAATTACCAGCTCGTAAAGTTAAAGCTTAATTTTAAGTTTTATACGAGTGAAAAAATGCGCCATTTGGCGCATTTTTTTATTTCAATATTTTATAAGCCTTGTAATTTTAAGCGATTCGCGTGTTGTCTAAATACCGCAACGGGGTCTGGTGCAAATAAGCCTTTTAAGCCAAGCACTTGATTGACTTCATCGAAATGGTTCCATTTATAGTCATCACGAATGGTCAGGCCTAATTTACTACTACAACGACTGACTAAGCCATCATTGGGTTGGCCACTAAAGGCAATTGGACCCAAGGCTGTAAAAATTGTGTCTGGGTCAAGTAAATTGGTGGTATTCGAAACGCCCGTCCAAGAATAAAAGCGAATACCGTTGGCGAGGCTAGCTCCATCACCGCAGGCCGTCGTTGGCATGTGTTAGAACCCATTTAAAGTGTCTATATTCTCACCAATAAAAATGTCTAGTTTATGATGGTTTTTATCACCATGGACTGGATATAAATATAGATGCTGATCACTATGTCTGACAAAGAAATTCAACG
>NZ_QUWR01000059.1:0-2491 GCF_003419885.1 Acinetobacter sp. SWAC5 | reverse complement strand
GTAAGCGTCCGCTGAACACACCTTATGAATTCTTCCTATAAGCCTTAATTTAGTCCCCACTTAAAAACAAGTGGGGACTAAAATTTATGACTACAAATCACCAGACATCCATCGCATCTCTTGCGAAAAAACGAAGAACATACAGTGCTGAATTTAAACAGCAGATCGTTCAGGCTTGTAAAGCACCGGACGTTTCAATTGCTTCGGTCGCTTTGCAACATGGATTGAATACAAATCTTGTATCCAAATGGATTCGCTTAATTGATGGTAAGCCAGGGAATGATCGCTCACCACTACCGAATAAACCTGCATTTATTGCCTTATCTTGCTCTGCACCATTAGATCCTACTCCTACTGACATGTTAACGGTTCAAATTACTTTACCCCACTCAAAAGCAGAAATTGGCTTGAAATGGCAAGTATCAGAAATATCTGCTTTAGCAGAATTACTCAAGGCACTTGCAACATGATCCGCATTGATGAAATCTGGCTTTCTACCCAACCTCTGGATATGCGAGCAGGGATGGATACTGTCATGGCTCAGGTGGTGAGAGCCTTTGGCTACATTAAACCGCATTGTGCTTACCTGTTCTGTAATAAACGTGGCCATCGCATGAAAGTGCTGGTACATGATGGACTGGGCATCTGGCTGTGTGCCCGGCGGCTGGAACAGGGAAAATTCCACTGGGCGCAGGTTCACCAGGGTGAAAGCATGGCGATCAGTCCGGAACAGTTACAGGCACTGATCCAGGGTTTACCTTGGCAGCGCATTGGACGACAGCAGGTGGTGACGATGCTCTAAACCAGGCTGTTCCATTCTGCTATTCTCCAAACGTTCTATTTCATTCTTCTCATGACCTCAGGCATACTGCGGTCATGAATACGCTGCCTGACTTAAGCCAACTGACCCATGAACAACTGCTGGAATTCACCAGACAGTTGGCGCTGCAGCATCAGTCTCTAGCACAATCAAACCAGCAATTGGATGCCAAAGTTCAACATCTTTCCATTCTCACGCAAAAATATGAGCATGAACTGGCGCTGTTTAAAAAGCACAAATTCGGCAGTAAAAACGAACATCTCACCGCAAAACAAATCCATCTGTGGGACGAAGCGGTTGAAGAGGATATCGCAGCAGTTGATTTGGAACTGGAGCGGCTGAATGCAGATAAAACCGATGCAGCGACAGAGAAAGCCACAGTCAACAAACCTAAACGTCGACTGCTGCCGGATCATCTACACACCATCCGTATTGAGCATGAACCTGCATCAACCCAATGCAGTTGTGGCTGCCAGTTACGTCGTATCGGCGAAGATATCAGTGAAAAACTGCATTTCAGACCGGCACAGTTCTATAAGGAACAGCATGTGCGTGGCAAATGGGTCTGTGATCAGTGTGACACCCTGACTCAGCAAGCGATGCCCGCCTATGTGATTGATAAAGGCATTGCTTCACCTGAACTGCTCAGCCATGTGCTGGTATCGAAGTATGCCGATCATTTGCCGCTGTACCGTCAACGTCTGATCTATCAGCGGGCGGGAATCGAACTTTCTAGATCAACTTTATCTGACTGGATAGGTCGCTGCGGTGTAGAACTGGAACCTCTGGCCAATGCCTTAAAAGAGGTGGTACTACAACAGCAGGTGCTGCATGCAGATGAAACACCGGTCACCATCATGCGGATGGGGGAGAATGATAAAAAACCGAAGAAAGGTTATGTCTGGGCCTATGCCACTACACAGTACAATCCAGTTCAGGCGGTGATCTATGACTTTCAGGATAGTCGTTCAGGCCAGCATGCTGCAGAGTTCTTGAAAGGCTGGCAGGGTTATCTAGTCTGTGATGATTACAGTGGTTATAAAGCACGCTTTAAATCAGGCCAGGTCATAGAGGTGGGCTGCATGGCCCATGCACGTCGTAAATTCCATGAACTGCATGTAACTGGGAAAAGTCAGGTCGCTGAACAGGCATTGGTGCTGATTCAGAAACTGTATGCGATAGAAGCAGAACTCAGGAAAAAGACCGATAGTACAGCAGAACACCGCCGCGAATACCGACAACAGCACAGCCAACCGGTGATGCAACAACTGTATGAATGGCTCAACCAACATTATCTGACGGTGCCATCGAGTTCTCCAACCGCCAAGGCCATCAATTACAGTCTGAAGCGTTGGCCAGCCTTAAGCCGCTATCTGGATGATGGCAATCTACCCATTGACAATAACTGGGCAGAGAACTCAATGCGTCCCTGGGCATTGGGCCGTAAGAACTGGTTGTTTGCAGGTTCGCTGCGCAGTGGACAGCGAGCGGCAAATATCATGACTTTAATCCAGTCAGCAAAGCTGAATGGGTTGGATCCGTATGCCTATCTCAGTGATGTGCTGAAAAGGCTGCCGACGCATAAAGCGACCCAAATAGAAGAATTACTACCACATCGCTGGAAATCCAACTCAAATTAAAAAATAGGCATGGGGTTCAGCGGACGCTTAC
>NZ_QUWR01000058.1:0-2746 GCF_003419885.1 Acinetobacter sp. SWAC5 | reverse complement strand
TCTATCTAGTTTCCTTTGAAGAAGTTTTACCAATTTGGAAAGGCTAGGTTTACAACTATATTGTAAAAAACCGCTATTTTTCTAAACTGAAAAATCCATTGAGTTTAGAACTGTAATGTGGATTTATTCAATTAGATTTGATGTAAGTTGTTGATTTTACATTTTGCCAGTTTAAGACATTAATGTAAAAAGACAAATAGTCCTCGTATAGGCAAAAATACACGTAATGGCTATACAACAAAACGGCTATTTACTGATGATGGTGAATTTGAACTAGACACGCCTAGAGATCGTGATGGCACTTTTGAGCCCCAGCTGATCAAGAAGAGTCAAACCCGTATCACACAAATGGATAGCCAAATCCTATCCCTATACGCCAAAGGCATGACGACACGAGATATTGTTGCTACATTCAAGGAAATGTACGATGCGGATGTCTCCCCAACGCTTATTTCCAAAGTGACGGATGCAGTTAAAGAACAAGTAATAGAATGGCAAAATCGACCATTGGATGCCCTTTATCCTATTGTCTATATGGATTGTATCGTGGTGAAAGTGCGTCAAGATAGTACGATTATTAACAAAGCGGTGTATCTAGCATTAGGTGTCAATACAGACGGACAGAAAGACTTATTAGGTATGTGGATGTCAGAAAACGAAGGTTCTAAATTTTGGCTCTCAGTCCTTACAGAACTGAAAAATCGTGGTTTAAAGGATATTCTGATTGCCTGCGTAGATGGACTGAAGGGCTTTCCTGATGCAATCAATACAATTTACCCTGATACGCATATTCAGTTGTGTATCATCCACATGGTACGCAACAACCTTAAATATGTGAGTTGGAAAGACTACAAAGCTGTCACAGCCGATTTAAAAAAGATATATCAAGCTGTTACAGAAGACGCAGCCTTACAGGCTTTAGATGAATTTGGACAAAAATGGGATGAGAAGTATCCTCAAATCAGCAAGTCATGGCTTGCCAACTGGTCGAATCTCAACACGTTCTTCGCTTACTCTATGGATATTCGCAAAGCGATTTACACGACGAATGCGATTGAATCATTGAACAGTGTTATCCGCCATGCAACCAAGAAAAGAAAAATCTTCCCAACTGATGATTCCGTGAAAAAGGTGGTATATTTAGCAATTATGGCAGCAAGCAAAAAATGGACGATGCCTATTCAGAATTGGAAAGCTGCTATGAATCGCTTTAGTATCATGTTTGAAGAGCGTGTAACCAAGTATTTTTAAAACTGTATTTACACAGAATTATTTACACCCTTTCAAGCTTCTGTTTAAATGCTTCTTCAACATTACTATCATCATCTAAAAGTGAAAATTTTGGTAATTCCAAATATAGCTTATCTAAGTATTGCTTTACCAAACTGCTGGCATTACTTCTACCCTTTTCTAAAGCATCTATTGCCATTCGATATTGAGTATTTGTGAATAATGCAACTTGATTATCTTCAGCAACAATAAAACTCGGAGCACTACCAAGAAGTTTAGGTTTCTCATATTTATATTTATCATAAGCCCAACGAACTAACTTTTCATATTCCTCTGCATATCTTTCAGAATCCGACAAATCAACATGTAGTCTACCTGCATAAAATATAGGTTTAGGAGCATCAGGTTCAGCTATAACAGCGACAATTTTATTTTTATCCCTTTTACTATAAAGCTCCTGCGATAGAATCGTAGATTCAGTTCCAACACCGCCATGGCGTTGATTTGCACGATCCGTATATTTTCCATCAATAATCATAATTATTTTAGTAATAGTAGGATCATTAACCATACTTTCCATGAAGAATATTGGGTCATCTCCTTCTCTTAATTCCCATTTATCAAGGGCAATATCAATACCATCTTTCATTAAGTTTTCAGCTAATTCTAGAACCCATTCTTCATGTTCAGGACTTGACCAACTATATGAAACAAATATTTTAGGTACATCGACTTGCTGCATTTTTAATATCTCAAAGATAAACAATTATTTTAAAGCTTTGTACACGACAAAAAAAGATAACTCATTGAAATAATGGCATAATACTTGTTTTCTGACGACGAATATGATGACACATTTCAATGAGTTACATCTCATCTTAAACAAATATCTAAAGTGGAACAAGTCACATGCAAAATGTTTTACACTGATTATGCTTGCATTAATTGTAAAACAGACATGTAATCTTTCTTCTGCATCTAAAGCCTTACCCATCAAGTGCTTACCACAATCATTTTATCGACGTATACAACGCTTCTTTGCAGATCAGTATTTCGATTATCGTCAAATTTCTCAGTTAATTTTCAATATATTTTCATTCGATAAAGTCCAATTAACTTTGGATAGAACTAATTGGAAATGGGGAAAACGAGATATTAATATCTTGATGTTAGCCATCGTCTATCGTGGAATAGCGATACCTATTGTTTGGACATTGCTCAATAAACGTGGAAATTCAGATACAAAAGAGCGTATTGCTTTGATTCAACGCTTTATCTCCATTTTTGGTAAAGATCGTATTGTGAATGTGTTTGCAGACAGAGAATTTATCGGTGAGAAATGGTTTACATGGTTAATTGAAAATGACATTAACTTCTGTATACGTGTTAAAAAAACTTTATTGTGACCAATCACTTAGCCAAGAATCATAAAATTAGTGATTTATTTCGTCATCTTCAAGTTGGTCAAACTGAATGTCGTAAACGACGTATTTGGGTTGGTCGAGTGAAACTGTAT
>NZ_QUWR01000057.1:0-3254 GCF_003419885.1 Acinetobacter sp. SWAC5 | reverse complement strand
TTGAATTTCTTTGTCAGACATAGTGATCAGCATCTATATTTATATCCAGTCCATGGTGATAAAAACCATCATAAACTAGACATTTTTATTGGTGAGAATATAGACACTTTAAATGGGTTCTAACAATGATATTTCGTATAATGTATATTATGTTAAATAGCATATCGGGGATTGCGCCCTAGATCCGCTTGCACGTTGGCGCAACTTCACTGGAGAGATTCAGCACAAGTGTAATCTCTCCAGTGAAGTATCCTAAGTAACATAATATACGTTATGCCGAAATCCGTGAGCTTACATCTGTACTGCAAAACATATTTTCTTTACGACATATAAGATAAATTTTATTAACGATAAATAAGATAAAGATCAAATTGCATATCAAGATATGAAATTTAACTTTAACTTATTTCTCTAAAAATTTAACTTACATGCCTAAAAATATGATTTTCAGCACACTGGCCTTTTTATTCTAAATCCATTCTTAAAGGTATTTTCTTTACGACATTTAAGACATATTTTCTTCACGATAAACAAGACAAAATCAAATTACATATCAAAGATATGAAATTTAACTTTGACTTATTTCTCTAAAAATATGACTTAAATATCTAAAAATACAGACCAACTTGACTGTTATTTAGTCAATCGTAACCCGCATGTTATTAAAAGCCCCAATTCCAAAGGTAAAAAACACAAACAGACAAAACAGCAAGGGCAAAACAAAACTTAAGAAATTTCATAGATCACCCCATACAACGTGTTAAATGGAATGAAAGAAAGTTTTTATTAAAGATTGAGCAACAGCGAGGACACTCAACTAAGTCAATTTGATGAACTGAATTAATTTTCATAAAGGCCCCAAAAGATGAACGCAAAGATAGAACATTGCGAAGAGAACTACAGACATGCAGAAAAGGATATAAAGATTAGAACCGCCCATCAGCAATCCCCCATTTGTTCTTTTAATTCAGCATTTGCTTTTTTATAAATATCTGCATGTGCATCTATGTATGAATAGTCATAAGCCATTTCAGAAGCCACCAAAGCCAAATGCTCTAAGCACTGCTCTGTTGAGAATGCAGGTACAAAGTTTTCTAATGCACATTGGCCATGTTGATTGACAAGCTCAGCAACACGATTAAAGGCCGACTGGGTGAAGTCTTGAGGGCTACTAAAAGTGATTGTTTTCATATTTGTAATTTGTCACAAGTTACATTTAACGAGAAAATAACATGTTAGATGTTACTAAACAATATGTAATACGATATAAATTACAAATCACATAGAGCGCGATTATGTCAACTACAGTAAGACTTAGAGATGAAGAGGAAGAAATGCTTCAAGAGATCACATTGAATATGATGATTGAAACCAAAATGAGAATTAAAGAATCTGATGTTCTTCATACACTTATAAGAAAACATCTTAAGGATATAAAAACTTCTGATGTGATGAAGTACAGAGAAGAAGTACTTAAAAAAGATTAATTATCTATGTCGATCCTGATTACTAGTGACATAAAAAAAAGGGAGCCTAATTAGCTCCCTTCTCTTTTTGCTCTAACGAATGTCGCATAACGTAACTATTATGTTAAATAGCATATCGGGGATTGCGCCCTAGATCCGCTTGCACGTTGGCGCAACTTCACTGGAGAGATTCAGCACAAGTGTAATCTCTCCAGTGAAGTATCCTAAGTAACATAATATACGTTATGCCGAAATCCGTGAGCTTACATCTGTACTGCAAAACATATTTTCTTTACGACATATAAGATAAATTTTATTAACGATAAATAAGATAAAGATCAAATTGCATATCAAGATATGAAATTTAACTTTAACTTATTTCTCTAAAAATTTAACTTACATGCCTAAAAATATGATTTTCAGCACACTGGCCTTTTTATTCTAAATCCATTCTTAAAGGTATTTTCTTTACGACATTTAAGACATATTTTCTTCACGATAAACAAGACAAAATCAAATTACATATCAAAGATATGAAATTTAACTTTGACTTATTTCTCTAAAAATATGACTTAAATATCTAAAAATACAGACCAACTTGACTGTTATTTAGTCAATCGTAACCCGCATGTTATTAAAAGCCCCAATTCCAAAGGTAAAAAACACAAACAGACAAAACAGCAAGGGCAAAACAAAACTTAAGAAATTTCATAGATCACCCCATACAACGTGTTAAATGGAATGAAAGAAAGTTTTTATTAAAGATTGAGCAACAGCGAGGACACTCAACTAAGTCAATTTGATGAACTGAATTAATTTTCATAAAGGCCCCAAAAGATGAACGCAAAGATAGAACATTGCGAAGAGAACTACAGACATGCAGAAAAGGATATAAAGATTAGAACCGCCCATCAGCAATCCCCCATTTGTTCTTTTAATTCAGCATTTGCTTTTTTATAAATATCTGCATGTGCATCTATGTATGAATAGTCATAAGCCATTTCAGAAGCCACCAAAGCCAAATGCTCTAAGCACTGCTCTGTTGAGAATGCAGGTACAAAGTTTTCTAATGCACATTGGCCATGTTGATTGACAAGCTCAGCAACACGATTAAAGGCCGACTGGGTGAAGTCTTGAGGGCTACTAAAAGTGATTGTTTTCATATTTGTAATTTGTCACAAGTTACATTTAACGAGAAAATAACATGTTAGATGTTACTAAACAATATGTAATACGATATAAATTACAAATCACATAGAGCGCGATTATGTCAACTACAGTAAGACTTAGAGATGAAGAGGAAGAAATGCTTCAAGAGATCACATTGAATATGATGATTGAAACCAAAATGAGAATTAAAGAATCTGATGTTCTTCATACACTTATAAGAAAACATCTTAAGGATATAAAAACTTCTGATGTGATGAAGTACAGAGAAGAAGTACTTAAAAAAGATTAATTATCTATGTCGATCCTGATTACTAGTGACATAAAAAAAAGGGAGCCTAATTAGCTCCCTTCTCTTTTTGCTCTAACGAATGTCGCATAACGTAACTATTATGTTAAATTGAGTACATGATACTTTAAGTTCATAAACCTCCTTGCTTAACTTAAAATCAATAACTTATATAAAATAACATTTCACATTCAGTTCACTTATGTTTTGAACCGTACCGGGTTTGTCGGAGACTCAGTATTCTGAGAGAATGTTCCGATGACCAAATTAAAATATACCCCTGAAATCAGAGAAAGAGCGGTTCAATTATTGATTGAATCTGAAAAAGACTA
>NZ_QUWR01000056.1:0-3499 GCF_003419885.1 Acinetobacter sp. SWAC5 | reverse complement strand
CATGATCGGAAAAAAGCGATAAAAATAAAGAAGCATGGACGACTTTCAGTAAGTTTATTTCGCTACGGTTTGGACTATGTTCAAATGGCTATTCTACGTTTGATTGGTTTTGGAAAAAAAGAAGAATTTAAGAAAGTGCTAGCAATTTTAAGAAAGAAAAGCCTGATAGGACAAGGATCCTATGAAATTTGTCGTGTACAGAGATCTGTGTTATAGCGTTTTAAAACATCAGACTGCCTATCAAAGAGATTATTTATTAGCCGAATAATCTCAAAACCTGATTGACTACCAAGACGGTATCTCAGGTCGCTGACTTCACATATATTAAAACTCATTCAGATTGGGTCTAAACCACATTTATTATTGATGTTTTTTCATGTGCAATTGTTGGCTGGAAAGTATCAACACGTAAGAATACAGATATGGTGCTTGATGCGCTGAGTTATGTATCGTCTTTTGAGCTTGAAGCAATGTACGATTATAAGATTAACCCGTTAGGTCAGGTGGCCTAACTTAAATAAAAAAGTCTCCGACAAACCCGGTACGGTTCAGTTTTTGCATAGACCCAAGTGTTAAATCATCATTACGATTCTTGCGTACCACACCATGGACACGTGAAAAAGTAGAAAGCTTATATTTGTACGTCTTACGCCAAAAGGCCAAACAGAAACCGTAGCCTCAGGCAACACCCCTCTCATCATAAAATTATACCAGTCAGTAAAACACTCTTAGATTAAGCATATGAATGTTGGTTATTATTGTTGATTATCACAATAAATTAGTGACCAAAAATCAAAGTACCCTACCCCACCTTAAATTACGTCACACAAAATTAAAACTCTATATAACTGTTATATATAGAGTTTATTAACATACCAATTATGTAATTTAGTGTATTTTATGTCGGTGACTCTTGCCAAGGTTGGGGTCGGGAGTTCGAGTCTCCTTTCCCGCTCCAAATTCAAAAAACCCTCATCTTTGATGAGGGTTTTTTTATGCCCATACAAAACACAAAAAATACCACTCAGACAGTCGTTGACAAATCCAATGCCTTCATCAAGGATAAGATTAAAAATCAAACGCTGAGAATAACAATGAATGATCTTTCTGCATGCACCTATCAGCCCGACATCTTGGGCGCAGGCTATGAGCAAACAACCCTAAAATTTTCCGATGATTTTGAAGGCCCCGTCACAGCAACCTTAATCCGCAAAAAAGCCACTTCAACCACCTCTAAAGCTGTTTTATATATTCACGGCTTTATTGATTATTTTTTTCAAACAGAAATGGCAGCGCAATTTAACCAACACGGTTTTGATTTTTATGCACTCGATTTAAGAAAATACGGACGCTCAATTTTGCCACATCAAAAATACTATAACGTGCGTAAGATTGCCGAATATGATGCAGAAATTAATCAAGCCCTTGATATCATTGGAGCAGAAGACCACGATGCAGTACTGCTCTGTGGGCACTCCACTGGTGGCTTAACCACAACACTATATGCAAGTCACAATCCTAATCACCCACTGATTAAAGCACTTTGGGTCAACAGCCCTTTTTATGACTTCAATATGAATCCACTGAAACGCAAGCTTGGTGTTCCTCAGCTGAGTCGGCTAGGCAAAGTTTTTCCAGACTTACAGTTTCCAAGTGAGCTCAACAAGTGGTACACACCCAGTCTTCACAAAGACTTAAAAGGTGAATGGGACTTTAACCTAGATTGGAAAAAGACCACCTACCCCAAAGTACGCCTAAGCTTTATCACCGCCATTCATGAAGCACAAAAAGAAATCCATCAAGGTGTTCAGTTAAATATTCCAATTTTAGTCATGCATTCCAATCAAACCAAAAATCCGCGTAAATGGGGTAAAGATGCACAAAGCAGCGATGTAATTTTAGGCGTGAAAGATATTGCTAAATATGCGAAAAAAATTCAGGGCGATGTCACCATCCAAAGTATTCATCATGGCCTTCACGACTTAGTGCTATCGCAAAAACCAGTACGTGAGCAGGTTTATCAACAATTATTTACTTGGCTTAGCCACAAAGGCTTGTAATTTTACAATCTCACCAGCCTAGGCCTTAAAGGGATCACCCTCTACACATCTTTAAGGCCACATCTAAATGTTAGTCCAACACTAAACTAAGCGAGTGCCTTATCTCCTTTATTGCTTCGAAATATCCCATACAAAACAAAATCGTGACTGAGTTAACAGCCAAGCACCCACACCCTAAATAAATTGTCTAAAAGATGTAATTTGCCATTCAAAGCACCTCCATCCACTCTTATATTCAAAGAGCGACTAAAAACGCGCAGTTGTACCTGAGAACAAAGCATAGGCTTTGTATGACGTTGAAGAACACCATAATAAGCAAAGGAACAGTCAATATGCGTTACATCGATCCAAATCAAAACGGTTCAAAAGTCCAATTTAAATCACAATATGAAAATTTTATTGGTGGCAAATGGGTCGCACCAGTAAAAGGCGAATATTTTGACAACATCTCTCCTGTTGATGGTAAAGCCTTTACCAAAATTCCACGTTCATCGGCTGAAGATATTGAGTTAGCGCTCGATGCTGCGCACGCAGCCAAAGCGGAATGGAACAATACATCACCGACTACTCGCTCTAATCTGTTACTGAAAATTGCAGATCGCTTAGAAGAAAATCTAGAATTATTGGCCGTTGCAGAAACATGGGACAACGGCAAACCTGTACGTGAAACACTGGCTGCAGACATTCCACTCACCATTGACCATTTCCGCTACTTTGCCAGCTGCATTCGCGCACAAGAAGGCGGTATTTCGGAAATTGATGGTGACACCATTGCTTACCATTTCCATGAACCTTTGGGTGTTGTGGGGCAAATTATTCCTTGGAACTTCCCTATCTTAATGGCGGCTTGGAAACTTGCACCTGCCTTGGCTGCAGGGAACTGCATTGTGCTTAAACCTGCTGAACAAACCCCGGTCAGCATTCTAGTTTTGGCAGAATTGATTCAAGACATCCTACCTGCCGGTGTGCTAAATATTGTCAACGGTTACGGCGTAGAAGTCGGTCGCCCGCTAGCAACTAATCCACGTATTGCCAAAATTGCATTTACGGGTTCTACGGCTGTCGGCCAAATGATCATGCAGTATGCCACTGAAAATATTATTCCTGTAACACTGGAACTTGGTGGCAAATCACCAAACATTTTCTTTGAAGATGTGATGGATCAAGACGATGACTTTTTGGATAAAGCGCTGGAAGGCTTTGCCATGTTCGCACTCAACCAAGGTGAAATTTGTACCTGTCCTTCACGTGCTTTAGTCCATGAAAGCATTGCAGATAAATTCCTTGAAAAAGCCATTGAACGTGTAAAGCGCATTAAGACCGGCCACCCACTGGATACCGACACCATGATTGGCGCTCAAGCTTCGCAAGAGCAACAAGATAAAATCTTAGGTTGTATCGCAACTGGTCGTGCAGAAGGTGCGCAAGTGCTGACCGGT
>NZ_QUWR01000055.1:0-4202 GCF_003419885.1 Acinetobacter sp. SWAC5 | reverse complement strand
TCTTGACTCAAGCATTAATGCAGTACGATCTTCAAAGTTAAGATGATGGTATGACAATTTTATATACTCCATAAACCCTTTAAATTAATTAGGTGGTTTATGTCGCACTTCAAGTTTTACTCTGCCATGGCAACTATTAATTATTGCCATCTTTTTTTGATATAGATCTATGTAATCAGGTTATTTTAATATGTGAGCCTTATTTTATTTAATTAAATATAAATAATTGATATTAGTTTTATTCAACGTATACGGTGATTTTAATTGATTAAAATATTTTAATTACTGAACCACTACCGTTGTTAAATTCAGCTTCATTAATATTTTAAGGAAAAAATTATAAACGCCACTTAATAACTATTATGGAATCTCAGATGTAGAGCACACGGCTCAAAACTTGGAGATTTTAAAATGTCACATTTCACAGTTGCAGTAGTTACCACCCCTGATGGTGATGTTGTAGATGCCCTAGAACCATTTTACGAATTTGAATGCTCAGGCATTAAAAACAAATATTGCATTTCAGAATCATCATTGGACGAAATTAAAGACCAATACGAATCGACAGAAATCACTTTGATGAAAAACTCAAAGCCTATCATAGATGATGGTGAAGAACGCTATGCGTTTCTTGACGACCCTCGTTTCGTGCGTGATGCAACAGACTTAGAGCTTTATGCCATCAAAAACAACAAAGGTGATATTTTTGCTGACTTCCCGAACGGCGGTAAGCATTTATCAGTGGTACAGGTCAAAAACGATGATGGTACGTACTCAAGTCGCATTCGTGATTTAGGCATGTTCATTCAATGGCATCAAAAAGATGTGCCATGTACTGAAGTGTTTGAGCTTCAACAGTTCATTAACTGGTATAACGAAAAAGTTACGCCGACTGTTTTGACAGGTGAAAAACCTGATGAAAGTTGGACAGAATGGATAGAGCTTGATGCTGACGGTAAAGTGGTCGATTACTTCACCACCACCAACCCGAATCCGAAATACGATTGGTATGAAATCGGAGGACGTTGGAAAAACATGCTGTTGCGTCTTGATGGACGAAAAGTGGATAGCTGCCCGATTGGTGAGCTAGATTTTGAAACCGAAATCAACCGCTTAAAAACCGAAGCTAACCGTGTTTATGACTATTTTGAGAAGTGTATCGGTGATGCTTCACGTACTTGGCGGTCATGGGCTGATGTTTGGTCTGATGAATCAATCGAATCAGTGAACGATAAGCGTAATTTCTATCATAACCAAGATGCAATCTTATTAATGAAAGCCAGTGATACGGATAACCTGTTTGGCATATTCGGACATGAATTTGATGAATTTTTGGTGAGCCGTGAAGAATTCCTAGCTAAAAAATCAGCAAACCCATTCGGTACATACTGTTTCTTAGATGCGACCAGTGGTGATGAAATAGGCGACTGGACAGGTTCAGAGTGTGGCATGTTTGGACTGGATATTCGCAAGGAAGAAGATTGGGAAAACAAAAACCAAGCCTTGCTCAAGAGCTTTCCAAGCGACTATATAATCACGATTGTTGATTGCCATATCTAAAACCCAAACAGGGATAAGCGTAAAACCTTATCCCTTTTCTTTTGGGTATTTTTTAAAATGCATTCGATGTTTTTTTAATTGATTAAAAAGGTTTTGAATTTTTAAATTTTAAGAAAAATTAAACAGCTATTGCGCTTTGTATAATGAATATAGATTTAATCACTATCCTAAAGGGCTTTTAATATGTGGAATACATTAGTTTTAATTCGTAAAACCGCAACGTCAAAAGAAATAAAAGACAAAGCTGATATGTATTTAAGCCAGTTAAATACTGCAACCATTTCAGCATCTCTTAAAGCTGAAATACTCTCTTTTATCGAATCTGTTTTAAACGATTAATCAACTTAGGCTCAACGCCTACAACTTGGAGAAACCCCATGAATTACTACAACACATTCACCATTCCATGCAATTTTAAAGTACAGCACATTGAAGATGGTCAATTTGTCGTGTTTTTTGCTGATGGCACTCAGTTAAGTTACCAGATTGAAAACACCAGTAAGGTTAAATGGATTGAACCTGAAGCATTCAGTTTAGAGCAAGTACGCCTAAGCTCAAAAGAGCCAATCAATGCCGATGATATTGACATCATTAAGTATGCTTCATACCGCTTAATTGCTGACACGCCATTGATTGATGATGATGGTAGCAATCCTGAACCTGATTGCCTTTACTGCAAAAAATCTAGTGACACTCTTAACAGCCTCATACTTCAAGTCACTGAAGCACATACCCTCTCATGTTGGCTACTGACATCAAACGGCGTTCATATCCTAGATATTAATGAATTGACTGAAGCTTAATAACAACAACCAGTGAAGCATGTCTATTGCTTCACTGGTTGGCAGTTGAAAACCGCATTCGATGTTTTTTAATTGATTAAAAAAAGGTTTAGAAATTTGGTTGTGGCCAGCGCTAGATCTGGCGCACCAGGATCAATGCTTATTTGTATGGTACCTTAATTGCTTCCATCATTTTAATAGCATCCTCATTACTATTTTTAGCTGCTATCTGTTAAAAGTCGCAGCAAGGACCAGTAAAACAATAATAAAAATAAATAATTTTAAAAAAGTTTTTGGTTTAGGTTCTATCTTAAAATAAACATATTGAAGCAGAAAGCTTAAAACTTGGAGTTGAAATGGTTACTATTAATGAATTACTTAGCAAAAACCTTGATCGCAAATATGGTCCAATTGAAGCGCATGAAGTTATAGAACTTGTTCGTGTAACTCGTGCGCCAGAATCAATAAATAACCCTTCAATGCCATCAGTTAGAATTTCTACTGCAGATCTGCACCATATGGTTGAACAAGCTAAAAAGTTCAATTTGTGGGAAGAATGGTCCACCAAGGTTTTAGCAACTGAGTTGCCATACAACCCTTATCTTAAGCCAGTGTTTACAGGTCATAGTTTCCCACGTTCTAGCATGTCTACTGACAACTACGAAGCATTAGTACGCTCTACGTTAGTGCCGGTGCTACTACCTGAAGATAAAAAGTCTTTTATCAACCTGAATGACAAAGTTATGTCATTTAACAACCTCATGTTTGATATGCCCGATGCGATGGTGAACCATCTCATGACTGGTAAAAAACTTTGGCTATATGCAAAAAATGGGCAAGTGGTCTGGTATACCCGTGCTGAGTATGAGGCGCAAACCAAGTGGAACCAGGCTGAACAGGATGCTAAGAAAAAAATTACTGCATTGTTTGAATTATTCAATGCGCTGCAACAAGCTAAACCGATCTTTGATGCTATCGATCAGAAGAAAAACTTCAGTGCTTTACCGTTCAAATGGTTCACTGGTGTAAAAATTGTAATGTCAGGCTTGTCAGCTGGATCATGGGGCGATGGTGAAAAATCAAATACAGTGACTCACTTGGTTTTTGATGAAGACTACTCAGGATCTAAATTGGTTCGTGAGAAAAACCAGTACTTGTGCTCAGCTGGAGGCTTATTCCCTGCAGATGAAGCAAAGAAAGAATTCAAAATGAAAGTAGGTGAAGTTACCGTGGACACGGTACCGCACCTTGTTACATGTAAAGTGTGCCTAAAACGTATTTTTACGCAACTTGCATTAACTCAATCTAATTAATCAAATTTATAGGGTGTTCATCATGAATAACAAAACAATTGCCAAAAAAATGATTAACCAAGTTAAATCGGTTATCACTGACCCTCAAGCAAAAAGCTTGTTGGCTGCTTATCACGTAGAGACGTCATTTACCCACTTCTACGAAACACACAGCCACATTTACTTGGTTGGTAAAGACATTACTGCAGTCATGGCCAAACATTTTCCATACTTCACGTTTAAGACTCGTGATAACAAGAAAGCCCGTCACGGTATTGGCGATGGCTCAATGTCTGATTGCTTAAACAAGCTGCGCCGTGTGTATCGCTTAGAAATCAAAAAACCGATTAGCGAGAAGTTTATCGCTGAAGCTGGTGCACCGACTTTCACAAAAAGCCAATCTGTAAGTCCTGTTGCTTATTTGATTGATGAAGTTGTGCAACTGTCTTTGCACATTAAAGACTTAAACTGATGAATCATAAAATCAATAACTTACATTAGGTATGATTCAGTAAATTTACATTATAGTTCTAAACTCAATGAACTTTGAGTTTAGATAACCAATCCA
>NZ_QUWR01000054.1:0-4340 GCF_003419885.1 Acinetobacter sp. SWAC5 | reverse complement strand
CTGGACAAAATGACTCCAGATGAGTTTTACTATGACCAGCTACCACAACAAAATAAGGTAGCTTAACTAGAGCAGAGTATCACTTATAAATAAGCTTTTAGTTGTTCAAACAAGTGGGACCACCTCTAAGCCCATCGAAGTGATTTAGGGATTGAAGAATACCTGACACAGTTATCATCTAGAGAAATATCCAATCTTCGAAATCTGTTGCGAAGTCATAGGTCACAGCACTTGGCTGGGATTCGTTTGTTTAAACAGCAAGAGGAAGAGAATCAAGACCGCTTTTTAGAATATGTGCAGAGGATTCTTAACGATCATTATAAGGTTTTGGTTGTACGTGTGGATTTGGGATATTTAAAAGCGTCTATGTCAAATATTACGGTGCAGGATTTCTATAGCCATATTGAGTCATTGCGTCATCTACTGAAAGACAAAAATGGCTGTTTTAAGCATTTATTGGGTTATGGGCTAGCATTAGAGCAGGGGAGTTCAAAAGGCTACCATGTGCATCTGATACTGATCTACAATGGTTCTGAGCGTTGTCAGGACTGGTACTTGGCTAATGAAGTGATTCAGAAGTGGCAGGAGATAACTCAGAATATGGGATGTGGCATAAACAGCCATACCCTTGAAAAGAAAAAACAATACGCTGATCGAGGTTTATTGGGGATAGGCATGATCCATCGCAATCAGCCCTTAGAAATGCAGAATGCTTTGAATGTAGCCCGTTATCTGACTCAGCCTGAAAAGTTCATGCAGAGGATGTTGATTAAGCCATTGGGTAAAAGAACTTTCTTTAAAGGCATTTACCACGAGCATGGGCGTAAGTATAAAAACAATCATCCAATATCAGCAGAAGCAGGAATTTGGTCTGAACAAGATGTAGATGACTTATTGGATGAGCAAATCGTCAATTAACTGTAAAAAAATATGGAGTGGACAGTTCTATGAAAAATTTCACCTCATAGGACTTTCCATGGACATTACACACATTGAACATCAGACTGCACCACGCTTAGAGCAAGATATACACAACTTCTTTACTCAAGTGCGATTTGGCTCACCCATCCCGCCCATGACTCATGATGAACATATTCAGAAAATCATTGAACAAACGGGTCAAGTATTACTAGAGTACTTTCGAGAGTGGAATGAGCTGATGTTTCATCATCGGGATTCAGATTGTAGCTTCTGGGTGACACAATTCAGAAACGCTTATTTTACTGTGTTGCAGCAAATCGACTCACGTCAGCATTATTTTAATCCAACTGCCAAACATACTGCAAAATGGCTGGCGGAGCATGTATTAAATAAACTGAAACAGTTATTTGCAACGACGGGTTTTCATGAGGCTTTACATCAATGTAATGAGCAATACGAGAAGAGAGTTGATCATTTGCGTGAGCTTTATTCAGAAGTCAGCAAATTGAGTGTAGATGCGCCTGATTTAAAATTCTATCTGAGTTATCCAGTGGGTACTGAACTGTTGCAATCAGTCGATCAAGTGATTCAATCATTTCGGGTATTTGAAAAGAAGCTAACATCCTTACCTTGGTTCCGTGCACAAGTTATATTTAGCTATTATCACTTAATTCGTGACAGTACCCGAAACTGTTACGTGATTAGATTCTACCTGACCTTTCAAAAAGTCTTTTATTCCAATGATATTGACTATTCAGTTGATCTATTAAGGCTGTGGCAGGATACCACTCATGGTATGGGGATTTTATTGCAAATTCCAGATGAAGAAACACAGCACTTAAATGGCAATCCATTCGGATTTGACCCAGATGGGCTTTTTAACTTTCCTGAACCTAAAAATCCATTGGATGATCTTGGTGAATTGCCAGATACGGTGACGAGTGTAAATGAGCAGATGAATAAGATTTGCATCGCAACACGTGGCTTTAAAATCTTTAATGGCAAGAAATGGTGATTTTAATCCCATTAAAGTAAATTGAAATAGAGCGCCCCCTGTATCCAATCCAATGGATACGGTGGGTTTTCGAGGCTTACCTATTATTTTACGGTGATGGACATGATATGTGCAGAACGCACGCCTTCATACCACATCGGAGTTCATCAGATGAATGCGCTAAATTCACAAACATTTCAGATCAATCAAATCCTAAATATCAAGCAATTGGTTGAAATCACAGGATTGAGTCGTGCCACCATTTATTCACTGCTCGATCCTAAATCCAAGTATTACGATGCCAGCTTTCCTCAGCAGATCAATTTAACCAGTAATCGAGTGGGGTGGGTTGCGTATGAGATTAATGCATGGATTACTCAAAAGATCAGTGAACGTAGCATGATCACGAATTGAGATAAAATACAAAGCTATGAATGATATTTTTGCCCCACCAGTTGTAATGCCAGTGCATAAGCAAAATCAGGAAAAATTGATTCTGCAATGAAGAATGCTTGAGGTGGGGCTAAGTCTAAGACTTGTTTGTAATAAAGGGTTTCTTTGCCCGTTTGTTTATCAAAGAACTTAAACTCATCCTGTGAATGCGAATATTCAAGCCCATACAGTGGGCCTCCAATACATATCAATCGCTGCACGCACAGATTCCTTTCATAACGCTAAGCACCATTATAATTGAGTGTGCTGTTTAATTCAGGATGAACTTATAACTTCAGTTGAAGTTTAGATGATGTTGATTATTCAATAGTCATTTTGAATCAGAAGTATAGCGAAAACACTCAATTGATTGTTCAAGTAAAAATACAACGTTGACACTTTAAATCCTGCCAATTATCCTTAACCTGCTGGCCCTCATGGTCAGTCGGTTTTAGCAGACCGCTTTACCCAAAGCACACGAAAAAGTCTCTTTCTTTTTTGTGGGCATCCCTACGTGCCCCCCCTCTGCGGCGGAACGGGAGGGGGACATCTTCGGATGTGCTGATCTTTTTGGGTATCAGTCTGCTAACCCCTTTTCGTTTCGCCACCATTATTTAGCAGTAATGTGGTGAAACTTCTTTATACCCAAAGGAGTCCGCCATGCGTACTACATTCTTAAATGCACATTCTCTTTTTTACCCCAGTATTTTTTATGGCGTTGTCGTCGCCAAATAAAGCGTTATTTTAAAAAATTAGCAATTGGGGAACGCTCAATGAAGGCGCTTGTTCCTTTATTGGCCTGCACATCTGAATCATTTTATTGCTGATTTGTAGAGCTACTTATTCTACGGAACAGTCACGTCAGAAGAAAAAGCAGAACTCCAAGAAGAACATCAAAATACCATGAGCCCAGCTTGGTCATTGCTGAGAGGTGCTTACGGACAATGAAAGAGAATGATGCACGATGACAACAAAACTAAAGTGTCTGTCTTTATGTATTTTATTGATGGGAGTGGGTGCCTGTTCCAGTAAAGATCAGCCTAAAAGTGATCCCGCTGTAGAAGGTCAAACCACAGAAAGCAGTGAAGCTTTGCAGAATATCACTGAAACACCAACTGTAATTGTGCCGAAAGCACAAATTAGTCCTGATCAAAGTTGGGAGAAAATAGACAGTGATGTGCGGCGAAGTAATTTGATTTACTTTTATCCTGAAAAGATGAATGTACTCAATTACAAAGAACCGAGCAAGCTTGCGAATGATTTATACTTCCCCGAAAATCATGAATTTATCAAGAAGCAATTACATTTAGATAAGCTTCAGCTTCTTGTTATTGGAATGCAAGGGCATAACTTGGACAACGATATGTTAGTTGATTTAAGTAATGATGAATATTTCAAATATGCTAACAATCTCGCCATAAACTATATACGCGCTTTACAAGTTCCGAAGGTTGAACCCAAGCAGGAATTTGAAAAAACACAGGATTATGAGGAACGAGTTAAACAAGCTCAGCAAAATTCCCTAAATAATGTAATCGACTATGATACTGAATTATTGGAAAGAGCTTTGAATTATATTGCTCCTGATATTACTTCGATCGGAAGCGAAGGCGCTTACCAATATGATGCTGATAAAGAGTTAATGACAATTAACTTTGAACAGAAAAGTCGATATTTTTCTTCTGTGGTTAAATCAGAACTAATCATCAAGGTTGCGCCTGATTTAGCTAAGACCCTCGCAGACAACTTTGGCCAACTTAAAGTCGGCTATGTATTTACACCCAAAAATAATACCTTGAATTTGGATGGGATATTTTTTTATTTAATACGCTACGGTAATCCTGATCGGAAGAACAATACTTCTAGATTGAACCGTACCGGGTTTGTCGGAGACTCAGTATTCTGAGAGAATGTTCCGATGACCAAATTAAAATATACCCCTGAAATCAGAGAAAGAGCGGTTCAATTATTGATTGAATCTGAAAAAGACTAT
>NZ_QUWR01000053.1:0-4354 GCF_003419885.1 Acinetobacter sp. SWAC5 | reverse complement strand
TTGGGTTATGTATCGCCTTTTGAGTTTGAAGCAATGTACTATGATAAGATTAACCCGTTAGGTCACGTGGCCTAACTTAAATAAAAATGTCTCCGACAAACCCGGTACGGTTCAAACTGCTGGCCACGATTATTACTACAGGTATACATCTTCATTTTTCCATTATAAATATCTAGACATTTACCACTATCTTGACTACGAATACGATAACCATCAAAAAACCATTTTTGATTGGCTTGGTTATTACACTGATATGCAATAACCTGAGCGCCATCATTTTTATTTGCTCCAGATACGTCTAAGCATTTTCCTTGCACAGTTATGCTTTTATCTTGATTGTAATTAAATTTTTGATGGGACGTACTTTGACAACGTGATGCCAAAAGTTCTTTTTGATTGAAGGGGCTCAATTCGACACAACGATTATCATGAGTACGAATTTGCAATGTTCTTAAACTATTAAGAGCAGGTATCGATGGGTTATCTATAGTAGTAGTTATTTCTTTATTTACAACTACTGGTACAGGAGATTCAACAACGATACATGCAGTTAAAAGTACACTTGAACTAACTAGAAGTATAAATTTTAACATTTTATTTAAAATATAAATTAAAGATAACATATAATATAATTCAAAATTGTGTATTAATAATGAATTAATAGATCTCTTTCATAACTCATTTTTCATTCAATTCTAAGTTGTAAATTCCAGCAATTAAATTGAATCTTAAACCGAGCCTTTTCCCTTTATGGGATGAATCGACAAAGTATTTATAAGCGTATTCCCGTGCCGGAGCAGGTTGAACAGGAACCGGAGAAAAGGGGCTTTTGGAGCCGTTTTTTTAGACCCTATGATTAACCACGATTGTTTAACTGATATGAACAAAGTCGTGAAACTTTGATTAAATAACAATCGTGGAACGTGAAAAATCATAAAAAAAGCCCAACTTGGGGAAGATGGGCTATAAACTTTGAAATAAGTGTATGAATTTAAAGGTTAATTATAACGCATTTCGTATAAGGTGTATTATGTTAATTTTAGCTTTTCTCTATAATTACTATCTTAAGGCCCACTACCAAATTCTGTAATTAGCCAATCAGATTGAGGAGATTGTTTCACAAGAGTAATAAATAAAATATAGTCACCTACTGGACTACCAGCATCATCTATATGGACGACTTTAACTTTTACCATCACTGAAATAATTTTATAAAATTCTTGATAATACTCAGGTCTACTTTCCGCTGAATCATAATTAATCCTTACTACTTCTAAAATTTTTGAGTCTTTGAAAGAGAGAAACCTTTCAGAACTTTTTAAATCTTCATGTAATCGCGCATCTGGCCAAACATATTTGATTGCTGATTCTAGATCATGTTTAGCAAGTGAATTAAAGAAAAGTATTGTTGTCTGTGTTGCCATCTCTTTATCATGATTTAATTTCTGTTTGTATGAATTAATGATTAGAAGTAGACATAGACCTACAAGTAAAATTCCTAATTTTATAAATATTTTAGACATTATAATTTCACTTTTATCTTTCGAAAAAACGCATAACTGACTAAAAGACACATAAGCCAAAATAAATAATCAAGAATAAAATATAAAAAAATGAATTGATCTATTCCTATAATAATATTTAAAGGATCTAGCGCTATACTACCGCCTGGAGATATTTCACCATCTACTAAAAACTGTAATGGAAATCCTCCTCCTATAACTTCAACTTTTCCAAGCTTGTCTACAACTATCCGGTCTATCAATGTATATTTCTGATGAAACAAAGACAAATAAGTCAAAACAAAAGCTAATATATTGAAATATATTATTTTTTTCTTTAATAATTCTTTAACTTTAAAATCAGTTAAAAATAACCAATAAGACAAGCCTGGAATTAGAGCCATAAAGATAGTCCAAGTGTCGGTATACATCTTCCACCATTCTTTCGAAACTTCTCCTGTATGGCTCCATCCAAAAAGAACAAAAAATGGCATAGCAATAATTAAAGAGCTAATACAGATAGTTAGCAAATTAAGAATACTATAACGATTTAAAAGAATTGAGACCATAAAGCTAAAAGGTACTGTCAAAATACTATAAGCTAAGTAAACAAGACCATGCCCTGCAAAAACCACAAAAATTGAATATAGACTATATTCACGATTCATTATGATAAATAGCAATGCTGTGAAAAAAAGTAGTGGTAAAGGAGCAAGTAATAGGGCTTTTACTATTTTTTCTTTTGAGTATTTCATTAACTTAATTCTCTTATTTACTCAATAATTATTACACTATATCAACTCTTGGAAAAAGCGTTGAATGAGCCTATTTAATTGGTGAATAATATAATTTAAAGTTTCTTTGATGCTTTTTCTATTGATGTAACAACATTCTTATTTAAAAACGTAGGTAATATGAAAAATAATAGTAAGTTGATTTATTTAGTTATTACGGCAATCGTAGTAGCTTTTATTGGATTTTTTATTTTTGCCAAAAAAAGTGATGATGTACATAGTAAAGAGCTGATGGAAACTCAAGAAAAGATCAGTTCCAACCGTAATACTCTTAATGCTAATGACGGTATCACTAACAATGCGCCCAATCTCCCTCATGGAATGCCTCCTAAATGGGTAAAAAGTACGATTGCTATTAATGATAGCCCTACATATTCACGAGAAGATAAAATCCATAAGCTAGTTGATTTGTTGAAACAAAATGAATCGAACCCTGATGCATTAAGTGTAATTCTTGTATCCCTAACGAATTTAGACCCAATTGAAGCAGCAGACGATATTATTCCTTATTTAAAGGATACGAACCCAAACGTTCAAATTTTGGCTCTGGGTGCTCTTAATAATGCTTCGCTACTCACTCAGAAAGAACATGAGATTAAAGGTTCACTGCCAGAGAATGAAGCTGTTCGTAAACGGATTATTGAAGCCGTTAATGAGCTTAAAGTAGATCCAAATACGTCAGATGAAGTAAAGAAAGTATTAATTGCCACTTTCCCATAGATAAATCCTTCTTTAAAAGGCAAATAACAAATGATTTTATAGAGCATTCTTAATTCACTATTCAGCGGAAAAACATACCCACTTAACATAATGGGTGTTATACGAATTTCCTCCCAAAAAATTATAAATTAATAAATATTAAATACTTATAAAATCTGTTACTATTGTAAATAATTCTTGTTTACCTTGATAAAATGAAAGAAAAACTCCGCTGGATCATTCTTGTTGTAAGTTTAGCTTTTTTATATGGGATTGCTTACTTTATATTTATCAATACTTCTACGGGCAAGCCAATCTTTGGGATAATACCCGAATTTTTGGCATATATAGTTCCTACATACTTTATTACGAGCATTCTGATTGAAGTTTTACTCAATGATATACCTAAGAACAATATAAAATTAATGCTTGGCAAAGCACTCATACTTTTGCTTTCTTTTTTAGTATTTACAGTAATTTATTGGCTATTTTTCAAAAATATCATTATTGCTAATGAGTTAGAAAACTCATTTATAGGAAAAAATGCACATTTCATTTTTATTTGGCTGATGATTTTTTTTGGTATCAAATTTTCCAATAAATTGTATTCCAAATGAATAATATGGATTTACTATGAATCATTCATCAATAAATACTCAAAATACCCCCTTAATTAAATCTTGGTTTGGTTTTTTCATGGGTGCAATTTCTGTTGGGATTAGTTTATTGGAACTGTCTGAAAGTCTTACTTTAACGGGAATTTTAAGTACTCTAGGTTTTCTATGTCTTTGGTATTCTTGGAGCCAAATGACACATTGGAGTGGCTTTGTTGCACAAAGATTTGAAATGCAAAGCGCCCCTAATTGAGCCAAATTTAAGGCGTAACTTGGGTAAGTGGTCGACCTAATTCCGTAAATCTGTTAAGAACTGCTACACGTGCATGGATCTCATTCACTTGGCTATCAAAACTCCTTGCACTGAGTTTATCTCCTAATAATTTGATGCAATGCATCTTAGTTTCAACCAAACTTCGACGATGATAGCCTGACCATTTTTTCCATAGTGTCCTGCCTAAACGTTTAATTGTTCGAAGTAATTCATTTCGCTCTAGCGAGCTACTCTTTGTATCTTTCCATGGTTTCGCATTTTTTCTAGGTGGAATCACCGCATGCGCTTGCCGATCTGCAATGACCTGACGGCATTGCTTGGTGTCATAAGCTCCATCGGTATAAACAGAGTTAATCTGCTCATCTTGTGGAATCTGATTAAGTAAATCACCAAGCACCTGTGAATCACTGACATTATTGGTTGTAAGCTGAACTGCTCGTATTTGTAGGGTTTTAGCATCTATACCAATAT
>NZ_QUWR01000052.1:0-4985 GCF_003419885.1 Acinetobacter sp. SWAC5 | reverse complement strand
TGTACACAGCGCATTGGGTTATGTATCGCCTTTTGAGTTTGAAGCAATGTACTATGATAAGATTAACCCGTTAGGTCACGTGGCCTAACTTAAATAAAAATGTCTCCGACAAACCCGGTACGGTTCATTTATCTGCGCATTTTGTCCTTCTATGATCCAGGGAGTAATAATGTAGTCGATAATTCGATTGGTAATTTAACCTTGTTGGATAGCACAACAAACCGTAGCTATAAAAATGCAGTATTCCCAATTAAACGCTCAAAAATCATTGCATTGGATAAAGAAGCGACTTTTATTCCACTATGTACGAAAAACGTATTTTTGAAATATTACAGTAAACAAGTCGATAAGATGCTGTATTGGGAGGTAAAAGATAGTCAAGACCATCAGCAGGCAATGGTAGACAGTCTTTATGGCATTTTTTGCGGAGAGGGGGTGCATATATGAGTGGCAAAAGTTTAACTTTTTATAGCCTCTTTAACCAAGTTGATTCTGTCGAAATTCCGATTTTGCAACGAGACTATGCGCAAGGTCGATCAGAAGAAGAAGAGGTAAGGTCACTTTTTTTACGCTCTTTATTCAATGCACTAAACCACCAGGATAGTTCTGCACAGCAACCGCTAGATCTAGATTTTGTTTATGGTAATTACGAAGACAGTGAGAGTAAAGTTTTTTCTGTATTAGATGGCCAGCAACGTTTAACCACTTTATTCTTATTGCATTGGTACTTAGCCGTAGTAAATGGTCGCCTTGAAGACTTTAGATCACAGTTCGTTACTGAAGATGGGCGATCACGCTTCACCTATAAAACAAGACCTAGTACTACAGAGTTTTTTAATGCCTTAGTGGTCAGTGATTTTGTGAAAGTTGATAATAAAAATTCTATTAGTAAACAAATAATTGATTGTCAATGGTTTTATTTGTCTTGGACACAAGATCCAACAGTTCAGGCTTGCCTTTGTATGCTGGATGCTATGCAGACCATATTCGCTGATCGAGAAAATGGCTTGTTTGATAAACTATTAGTAATAGATAAACCATTTATCACTTTCCAATTTTTGGATTTATATTCTTTTGGTTTATCTGATGAGCTATATATTAAAATGAATGCTCGCGGCAAACCACTTACTATATTTGAAAACTTTAAAGCAAAACTTGAACAATTCATTGAAAACTATGCTGGACCTTGGCCTGCCTATCGCCTCTCATTCCGTGAAGGAATAGTGAATGGCTATGACTATTTTATTCATAAGATAGATACTGATTGGGCTGATTTATTTTGGCCTTATAGAAATGTATGCTCAGATGACAATACATTTGATGACGAATTTATGAACTTCTTTCGTCTGATTATCATGTATGAATGCTTATTAAATAATAGATCATCAACTGATTTCTTAACTCTCGTAACAGATGCTCTTTTGGGTGATCAGGGACGTTTAAAAGAACCAAGCCTATCAAAGTATGAAGAATTAAATTGTTTTAGTCAGAATTTGATTATCCGCTTTATACAATTTATCGATCTGATTTGTGATAAGGGTTTAGTGAATAATAAAATCCCACTTTATATGGCAGAAACCTATTATTACGCGGAAGAAGAAACTTTTAAACGAATTATCAGCAATAGTGCAAGTTACGATGATAAATTACGTTTTTTTGCTTTTTATTCTTATTTGGCAAAGAGTAAAGACATGGGGGAATTAAAGAATTGGATTCGTGTGATCTATAACTTAGTAGAAAATACGATTACAGATTCTCCGAGTAAGTTTTATCAAGCACTGTTTGTCATTGAAGAATTAAGTAAGATTAATGTACCAATTTTGGGTGCCCTAAAGGCAGATTGTAAAGTATCGGCTTTTTTACAAGCTCAAGTATTGGAAGAAAAAATTAAAGCACATTTAATCTTGAAGTCTGATGATTGGCGTGAAGCGATTATAAAGGCGGAGAAACATCATTTTTTTAATGGACAAATTGGTTGTATTTTAAATTTTTCAGGTATCTTAGATTTTTATAGAAAATACAAGCATTGTGATTGGGAGGATACTTTTAACAAACAGTGCTTTGATAAATTTATCAAATATTTTCAGTCGCTTAGTAATGTATTCAATACGATTGAAAAAAGTTCTTCAATAATTGGATATGCATGGGAAAGAGCGGTATTGAGTAAAGGTATTTATTGTACATCAACCACTTGGGATAGGTTAAATCTACTCAGTAGCAGAAGTACTAAAAATAACATTCCGCGAGACCATAGCTGGCGCAGGGTATTGCGTATAGGTGATGAAACCAGTGAGAAGAAGCAAACTTATGTTAAGGCAGTATTAGATGATCCGTTGTTTAATACCAATAGTTTAGCTATTTCTTTGCAAGCAATTTGCGACGAAGCATTACGAAATACCGAATTGGATGACTGGCGATATAAACTAATAAAACATAAAGAACTCTTTGATTGCTGTGAACAAGGATTTATTTCACATAATGCTTTTGAAACTATATTGCTTGGTCAGTCTCAACGTAATCATTATCATTTTGAATTTTTCACTAAAGCTTTAGAACTTGAGCTTAACGTAAGCAAAGAACAACTTATTCCTTTTACATTGATAAACTATGAGGCTGTTAAGTCCCGAGACGAAGATGCTGGTATCGTCATAAAAGGTTTAGTCATTGATAAAAAAAACTATCTCATGGAGATTAAAAAACCTGCAATCAACTTTACTCTATGTTTTAAAGATGGTGGTCAAGGAGAATACACCGATAAATTGAAACATATACTTGAAAAGTATGGTTTTAATTGGAATGAAGATTGTCATTTTTTTCATAATGAGCAGGTGAATATTCAACAAGTAAAAAATAAGCTATTTAGTTTATGCGAGGCTTTAAGAGGTCTGTAAGATGAGTGCAGTTCGTTAGGCAACATGGTCTTATAGTATTGTCTAATTAAGGTCAGCAGTTAAGAGATAGTTTCTTTGTCACTAATTCTCATACAATTAGTGACATTATTAATATTAATTGGGGTTTTTCACCATTTTATTTAAATTTAAATATGCTTCTGGCTAAGATTTTTCATAAAGGTTAATAGTAAAATAAAAAAATTAATTTCTTAAAAATATTATTCAATTATGTTAAAATTTATATATGTATATGAAATACATTATATTTTATGTCTTTAATTCGCAATCTTCATGAAGATACTATTATTAATCTCCCAAAAGGTGATTTACACGTCCATTTAAATGGGGCCATACCTACACATTTAGTGAGAGAATTATTAAAAAAATATCCTGATCAAATTCCACCACATTTTGATCTCGATGAAAATTTAAATATTTTAGAACCTCAAAAAAACTTATTAGAATATTTAAAACCATGGCAAGTATTAAATTTAATTCCTAAATCAAATAATGATTTAAATCAAATTGCCCAGCAAACATTTTTTTAGTTTTAAATTAGCGAATATTAACTTTGTCGAAATAAGAAATACAATTTTTTATATAGCAAATTTAAACTCAATTTCAATAGAAGAAGCTATAGTTTGGATGGGCTTTGTTGCACAAACCTATCTGTAAAGGCTTTTTCAGCGATATAATTTTCAAATGAAGAAGCCTACACACAAAATCTACCGCACAACCAATTGGCCCGCATATAACCGAGCACTCATGAGTCGCGGAAATATTGTCATTTGGTTTGATCCTGCTACGCAATGGTATGCTCCATCAAAAGGCAAACAAGGGCGAAATCAAACCTACTCCGACGCAGCTATCCAATGCTGCTTAATGATTAAATCCTTATTCCGTCTATCTTTACGTATGGTCACTGGCTTTGTGCAAAGTCTGATTGAACTTTGCGGATTAAATTGGACCGCACCAGATTACAGTACGCTTTGTAGAAGACAAAAGCATATTGATATTGCAATCAGCTACCAAAAAAGTAGCGATGGGCTGCATCTACTCGTAGACTCTACAGGCATGAAGTTTCTAGGTGAGGGCGAATGGAAACGCAAGAAACATGGAGCTGAATATCGTCGCCAATGGCGTAAACTACATATTGGTATAGATGCCAAAACCCTACAAATACGCGCTATTCAGCTCACAACCAATAATGTCAGTGATTCACAGGTGCTTGGTGATTTACTTAATCAGATTCCACAAGATGAGCAGATTGACTCTGTTTATACCGATGGAGCTTATCACACCAAGCAATGCCGTCAGGTCATTGCAGATCGGCAAGCACATGCGGTGATTCCACCTAGAAAAAATGCGAAACCATGGAAAGATACAGAGATCAGCTCGCTAGAGCGAAATGAATTACTTCGAACAGTTAAACGTTTAGGCAGGACATTATGGAAAAAATGGTCAGGCTATCATCGCCGCAGTTTGGTGGAAACCAAGATGCATTGCATCAAATTATTAGGCGATAAATTAATGGCAAGAAGCTTTCCTAGTCAGGTGAATGAAATTCATGCACGTGTAGCAGTACTCAACAGATTTACGGAATTAGGTCGACCACTTACCCAAGTTACGCCTTAAATTTGGCTCAATTAGGGGCGCTTTGCATTTCAAATCTTTGTGCAACAAAGCCATTTGGAAGACAAAAATGACTCACAGAACAAAGTTGAATATTTCTGATGCCAAAACTCATACCAAAACTTTAGTGCCAGCATATCTGATTGTTGTGTGGCAAAACTTTGAAATCTCAGGACAGTCGTAGAATAGAGTAAAGGATAGAGACAAGGTACTGTAGCTGAAGTATCAAACTATAGAACTATGTGATTTTGATTAGAATACTTTTTTGAAAGTTTAATTGTTTTTACGACAAACATTCTAAGTACCAAGAACTTTATGAAGTAAATAGAATATAAACTGAACCGTACCGGGTTTGTCGGAGACATTTTTATTTAAGTTAGGCCACGTGACCTAACGGGTTAATCTTATCATAGTACATTGCTTCAAACTCAAAAGGCGATACATAACCCAATGCGCTGTGTA
>NZ_QUWR01000051.1:0-5360 GCF_003419885.1 Acinetobacter sp. SWAC5 | reverse complement strand
TACAACAACTGTTTGGGTGTTGTATAGTCAAGCCTCACGAGCAATTAGTATTGGTCAGCTTCATGCGTCACCGCACTTCCACATCCAACCTATCAACGTCGTAGTCTTCAACGGCTCTTTAGAGGAATAAATTCCTAGGGAAATCTTATCTTGAGGTAGGCTTCCCGCTTAGATGCTTTCAGCGGTTATCCCTTCCGAACATAGCTACCCGGCGATGCGACTGGCGTCACAACCGGTACACCAGAGGTTCGTCCACTCTGGTCCTCTCGTACTAGGAGCAGATCCTCTCAAATTTCCAGCGCCCACGGTAGATAGGGACCGAACTGTCTCACGACGTTCTAAACCCAGCTCGCGTACCTCTTTAAATGGCGAACAGCCATACCCTTGGGACCTGCTTCAGCCCCAGGATGAGATGAGCCGACATCGAGGTGCCAAACACCGCCGTCGATATGAACTCTTGGGCGGTATCAGCCTGTTATCCCCAGAGTACCTTTTATCCGTTGAGCGATGGCCCTTCCATACAGAACCACCGGATCACTAAGACCTACTTTCGTACCTGCTCGACTTGTGGGTCTCGCAGTTAAGCGCGCTTTTGCCTTTATACTCTACGCGTGATTTCCGACCACGCTGAGCGCACCTTCGTACTCCTCCGTTACTCTTTAGGAGGAGACCGCCCCAGTCAAACTACCCACCAGACATGGTCCTCGCTCCAGATAATGGAGCAGAGTTAGAACCTCAATATTACCAGGGTGGTATTTCAAGATTGGCTCCACAGCAACTAGCGTCGCTGCTTCAAAGCCTCCCACCTATCCTACACAAGTAAGATCAAAGTTCAATGTCAAGCTGCAGTAAAGGTTCACGGGGTCTTTCCGTCTAGCCGCGGGTACACCGCATCTTCACGGCGATTTCGATTTCACTGAGCCTCTGCTGGAGACAGCGCCCCCATCATTATGCCATTCGTGCAGGTCGGAACTTACCCGACAAGGAATTTCGCTACCTTAGGACCGTTATAGTTACGGCCGCCGTTTACTGGGGCTTCGATCAAGAGCTTCGCTTACGCTAACCCCATCAATTAACCTTCCAGCACCGGGCAGGCATCACACCCTATACGTCCACTTTCGTGTTTGCAGAGTGCTATGTTTTTAATAAACAGTTGCAGGGGCCTGGTTTCTGTGGCTGCCGATAGCTCAGGAAGCAAGTTCCATCACCGTCAGCAGCGTACCTTCTCCCGAAGTTACGGTACCATTTTGCCTAGTTCCTTCAGCAGAGTTCTCTCAAGCGCTTTGGTCTACTCGACCTGACCACCTGTGTCGGTTTCGGGTACGATTCCTGTGTAACTGAAGCTTAGAGACTTTTCCTGGAAGCATAGTATCAGCCACTTCACTGTACAAGTACAGCTTGCTATCAGATCTCAGCATAGAGTACCCCGGATTTGCCTAAGATACATGCCTACATCCTTTCACCTGGACAACCAACGCCAGGCTGACTTAACTTACTCCGTCCTCTCATCGCATTACACAGAAGTATTGGAATATTAACCAATTTCCCATCGACTACGCCTCTCGGCCTCGCCTTAGGGGTCGACTCACCCAGCCCCGATTAACGTTGGACTGGAACCCTTGGTCTTTCAGCGAACGGGTTTTTCACCCGTTTTGTCGTTACTCACGTCAGCATTCGCACTTCTGATACCTCCAGCAGACTTCTCAATCCACCTTCATCGGCTTACAGAACGCTCCCCTACCACTTGCAATAAATTGCAAATCCGCAGCTTCGGCATATAGTTTTAGCCCCGTTACATCTTCCGCGCAGGCCGACTCGACTAGTGAGCTATTACGCTTTCTTTAAAGGGTGGCTGCTTCTAAGCCAACCTCCTAGCTGTCTATGCCTTCCCACATCGTTTCCCACTTAACTATAATTTAGGGGCCTTAGCTGGCGGTCTGGATTGTTTTCCTCTTGACTACGGACGTTAGCACCCGCAGTCTGTCTCCCGGATAGTACTCATTGGTATTCGGAGTTTGCATCGGTTTGGTAAGTCGGGATGACCCCCTAGCCGAAACAGTGCTCTACCCCCAATGGTATTCGTCCGAGGCGCTACCTAAATAGCTTTCGGGGAGAACCAGCTATCACCAAGTTTGATTAGCCTTTCACCCCTATCCACAAGTCATCCCCTGGCTTTTCAACGACAGTGGGTTCGGTCCTCCAGTTAGTGTTACCCAACCTTCAACCTGCTCATGGATAGATCACCTGGTTTCGGGTCTACACCCAGCAACTAAACGCCCTATTAAGACTCGGTTTCCCTACGGCTCCCCTATACGGTTAACCTTGCTACTGAATGTAAGTCGCTGACCCATTATACAAAAGGTACGCAGTCACCGAACAAGTCGGCTCCCACTGCTTGTATGCATGCGGTTTCAGGATCTATTTCACTCCCCTCACAGGGGTTCTTTTCGCCTTTCCCTCACGGTACTGGTTCACTATCGGTCAGTCAGGAGTATTTAGCCTTGGAGGATGGTCCCCCCATATTCAGACAAGGTTTCACGTGCCTCGCCCTACTCGACATCATCATATAAGCCCTTTCGTGTACAGGACTATCACCCACTATGGTTGCACTTCCCAGAGCATTCCACTAGAACTTATATGACTTAATGGGCTGTTCCCCGTTCGCTCGCCGCTACTGAGGGAATCTCAATTGATTTCTTTTCCTAAGGGTACTGAGATGTTTCACTTCCCCTCGTTTGCCTCGCAACACTATGTATTCATGTTGCGATACCTACCTTACGATAGGTGGGTTTCCCCATTCAGAAATCTCCGGATCATAGGATATTTGCCGCCTCCCCGAAGCTTATCGCAGGCTATTACGTCTTTCATCGCCTCTGACTGCCAAGGCATCCACCACATGCACTTAATTACTTGACTATACAACCCCAAACAGTCGTTCATCCTTACAAGTAGGATAAGCAACAGAGTTTGTCTTACGACTTACTCATACAGTTGGCGTCTTGTGCATTTAAGCACTGTACAGCTTCAATTAGATTCATATACCAAAACGCTTGATTCAGTTAATTTCGCTAGTAACTCATAGCTTCTATCTTCACATCACAGTAATAAATCACTGTTAGTGTTAATGTCAGTTATGAGTATGAACAAATTATTTCAACTCAAATATATTCTGTTAATGATTTAACATGCCTTCGTCAGGTCATGTTGCTGTGATAAATCACAGAGCTTAATAACAATGAAGCGCATTCTACGCTAGTTTGTTGCTAAGCTCTATAACCTAAGCACTTGATCGCTTAAAGACTAAACTAACAGTCAGCTGACTGTTCATTTATTAACTTGTCTTTTATACATCGCTTTGCGATGTATGGTGGAGACTAGGAGAGTCGAACTCCTGACCTCCTGCGTGCAAAGCAGGCGCTCTACCAACTAAGCTAAGTCCCCAGCTTATCAATTAAGTCAATGTCTCTGTTTTCTGTTTGCTCTCATATTTTATTCAAATATTTCGTTAGTCAGATTTGGTGGGTCTGACAAGACTTGAACTTGTGACCCCACGCTTATCAAGCGTGTGCTCTAACCAACTGAGCTACAGACCCTCAGATACATCGTCATGAAGAACAACTTGTTGTGGATTCTTACCAGTCGCCAATCTTTCGTTAAGGAGGTGATCCAGCCGCAGGTTCCCCTACGGCTACCTTGTTACGACTTCACCCCAGTCGTCGGCCACACCGTGGTAAGCGTCCTCCTTACGGTTAGACTACCTACTTCTGGTGCAACAAACTCCCATGGTGTGACGGGCGGTGTGTACAAGGCCCGGGAACGTATTCACCGCGGCATTCTGATCCGCGATTACTAGCGATTCCGACTTCATGGAGTCGAGTTGCAGACTCCAATCCGGACTACGATCGGCTTTTTGAGATTAGCATCCTCTCGCGAGGTAGCAACCCTTTGTACCGACCATTGTAGCACGTGTGTAGCCCTGGTCGTAAGGGCCATGATGACTTGACGTCGTCCCCGCCTTCCTCCAGTTTGTCACTGGCAGTATCCTTAAAGTTCCCGGCCGAACCGCTGGCAAATAAGGAAAAGGGTTGCGCTCGTTGCGGGACTTAACCCAACATCTCACGACACGAGCTGACGACAGCCATGCAGCACCTGTATGTAAGTTCCCGAAGGCACCAATCCATCTCTGGAAAGTTCTTACTATGTCAAGACCAGGTAAGGTTCTTCGCGTTGCATCGAATTAAACCACATGCTCCACCGCTTGTGCGGGCCCCCGTCAATTCATTTGAGTTTTAGTCTTGCGACCGTACTCCCCAGGCGGTCTACTTATCGCGTTAGCTGCGCCACTAAAGCCTCAAAGGCCCCAACGGCTAGTAGACATCGTTTACGGCATGGACTACCAGGGTATCTAATCCTGTTTGCTCCCCATGCTTTCGTACCTCAGCGTCAGTATTAGGCCAGATGGCTGCCTTCGCCATCGGTATTCCTCCAGATCTCTACGCATTTCACCGCTACACCTGGAATTCTACCATCCTCTCCCATACTCTAGCTTCCCAGTATCGAATGCAATTCCTAAGTTAAGCTCAGGGATTTCACATCCGACTTAAAAAGCCGCCTACGTACGCTTTACGCCCAGTAAATCCGATTAACGCTCGCACCCTCTGTATTACCGCGGCTGCTGGCACAGAGTTAGCCGGTGCTTATTCTGCGAGTAACGTCCACTATCCCTAGGTATTAACTAGAGTAGCCTCCTCCTCGCTTAAAGTGCTTTACAACCAAAAGGCCTTCTTCACACACGCGGCATGGCTGGATCAGGGTTCCCCCCATTGTCCAATATTCCCCACTGCTGCCTCCCGTAGGAGTCTGGGCCGTGTCTCAGTCCCAGTGTGGCGGATCATCCTCTCAGACCCGCTACAGATCGTCGCCTTGGTAGGCCTTTACCCCACCAACTAGCTAATCTGACTTAGGCTCATCTATTAGCGCAAGGTCCGAAGATCCCCTGCTTTCCCCCGTAGGGCGTATGCGGTATTAGCATCCCTTTCGAAATGTTGTCCCCCACTAATAGGCAGATTCCTAAGCATTACTCACCCGTCCGCCGCTAGAAATCGGTAGCAAGCTACCTATTCCCGCTCGACTTGCATGTGTTAAGCCTGCCGCCAGCGTTCAATCTGAGCCATGATCAAACTCTTCAGTTTAAAATCAATAGTACCTTTAAAGGGTACCAATCTTGGCTCATCAATTACTGACAAATATTTGCTCAAATAAACTTCGAGAAATTTCTACCAATTATCAATGAAAATATATTCGATTGATCAACCAGTAAAAATCCACACAAGTTGTTCTTCATAATCTCTTAATGATCT
>NZ_QUWR01000050.1:0-5722 GCF_003419885.1 Acinetobacter sp. SWAC5 | reverse complement strand
AATGGCAACATGATCGGAAAAAAGCGATAAAAATAAAGAAGCATGGACGACTTTCAGTAAGTTTATTTCGCTACGGTTTGGACTATGTTCAAATGGCTATTCTACGTTTGATTGGTTTTGGAAAAAAGAAGAATTTAAGAAAGTGCTAGCAATTTTAAGAAAGAAAAAGCCTGATAGGACAAGGATCCTATGAAATTTGTCGTGTACAGAGATTTTAAAGTTATATAACTTATTTTAAGTTAAATAGGGAAAAGAAAAGATAATTCTGTAATGATCATTCACTATTTAGAAAATTTTCACGGTTTTCATTAGGTAATATACAAGAATTAAAAATGTCATGTGATATGTAACCTTTTACTATGAAATAACTTTAAAATTTTATGTATGTTTAGGGTATGCCTCAATCTGACGGCTGCGAACCGCCAGGGACAGGCGCAATGTCAGATTCTGTCGCGGCCTTGGCGCGTGCCTGGAAGCGTTCATAGCAATCCAGCCCGCAGAAATGTTCGACGTATTCCGCGCCTTCCGGGGTGAAGGCGGCATCGAGCGGAATTTCTTTGCAGCATACGCAGCAGGTGGTGCAACTGGCAGTGTTCGGGGCGTTTGCGTTCATGGTGGTACTCCTCCAGATTGGTAGCGAAGCTCAAAGCTGCCCACTCTCGGCTGGCTGGGAAGCGGTCATGATCTTCCCTTGAAGGCCCGCAGCAGCCGCGTCACAGACAGGACAAACAAGCCGGTCAGCGTGAGGGCTGCAATACCCCAGTGCTCCCCGATGAACGCGCCGGCCGTCGTGCCGGCTAGCACAATGGCGAGAATCGGCAAATGGCAGGGACAGGTGAGCACGGCCAGCGCGCCCCACAAGTAGCCGGTGATCGGTTTGTGCGTCTCAGACGGCAAGTGCTCTGGGCTGTTCATGGCAGACTCTCCGCGTGCTGTGCCGGTTCGGTTGGCATGGCGGCCAGTTGCATTTCGAGGCTGGCCAGGGCCTCGCGCCGACGCTCGACGAACTGACGCAGCAGGGCAAGCTGCGCGGCCGCTTCGTCGCCGTCCGCCGCATCCAGCGCCCGGCACAGCCGCGCCAGTGCGTCCAGGCCGATACCCGCTTCGAAGGCAGCCCGTACAAAGCGCAGCCGTTGCAACGCGGTGTCATCGAACAAGCCGTAGCCGCCCGTGGTGCACGCGACCGGCCGTAGCAATCCGCGCAGCAGGTAGTCGCGCACGATATGCACGCTCACCCCGGCATCAAGGGCCAGCCGGGACACTGTGTAGGCGCTCATTGAACACCTCCTTTTCCTCATCCGGCGCAGCACGAAAGCTGCTTCACGTCCTTGCTGAAGGTCTGCGCCGCGAGCTTCAGCCCTTCGACCATGGTCAGGTAGGGGAACAATTGGTCGGCCAGTTCCTGCACGGTCATACGGTTGCGAATGGCGAGCACCGCCGTCTGGATCAGTTCACCCGCTTCCGGGGCCACCGCTTGCACGCCGATGAGCCGTCCGCTACCTTCCTCGATGACCAGCTTGATGAAGCCGCGTGTGTCGAAGTTGGCAAGCGCACGCGGCACGTTGTCCAAGGTCAAGGTGCGACTGTCGGTCTCGATCCCGTCGTGATGTGCTTCCGCCTCGCTGTAGCCCACGGTGGCGACCTGCGGGTCGGTGAACACCACGGCCGGCATTGCGGTCAGGTCCAGGGCCGCATCGCCGCCAGTCATGTTGATCGCAGCACGGGTGCCGGCCGCTGCCGCCACATAGACGAACTGAGGCTGGTCGGTGCAGTCGCCAGCCGCATAAATGTGTGGCGTACTGGTGCGCATGCCCTTGTCGATGACGATGGCCCCCTGCGCATTGACGGCTACCCCCGCCGCTTCCAATGCCAGGCTGCGCGTGTTCGGTGTCCGGCCGGTGGCGACCAGCAGCTTGTCGGCGCGCACTTCGCCCTGTCCAGTGGTCAGCACGAATTCGCCGTCCACATGGGCGACTTGGCTGGCTTGCGTATGTTCCAGTACCTTGATTCCTTCGGCACGGAAGGCGGCTGTGACGGCCTCGCCGATGGCAGGGTCTTCGCGGAAGAACAGCGTGCTGCGCGCAAGGATCGTGACCTGGCTACCCAGCCGGGCGAAGGCTTGCGCCAGTTCCAGCGCCACCACCGACGAGCCGATGACGGCCAGGCGTTCGGGAATGGTGTCGCTGACCAAGGCCTCGGTCGAAGTCCAGTAGGGTGACTCTTTCAGGCCCGGAATCGGCGGCATGGCCGGACTGGCACCCGTGGCGACCAGGCAGCGGTCGAACATCACGACGCGCTCACCACCCTCGTTCAAACTAACGATAAGGCTCTGGTCGTCCTTGAAACGCGCTTCACCGTGCAGAACGGTGATGGCTGAATTGCCGTCCAGGATGCCTTCGTACTTGGCATGACGGAGTTCTTCGACACGGGCCTGCTGCTGGGCCAGCAGCCGCTCGCGCAAGATCGTCGGCGGTGTGGGTGGCATGCCGCCGTCGAATGGGCTTTCCCGGCGCAGATGGGCGATGTGGGCGGCGCGGATCATGATCTTGGACGGCACACAACCGACGTTGACGCAGGTGCCGCCGATGGTGCCGCGCTCAATCAGCGTGACCTGCGCGCCTTGCTCGACGGCCTTCAGTGCTGCCGCCATCGCGGCTCCACCGCTGCCGATCACGGCGACTTGCAACGGGCGCTCGCCGCCGCTGCCCTTGTCGGCGGCACCCATCCAGCCGCGCACCTTGTCGAACAGCCCAGTGCGGTTGTCGGTCGGCGGGGCATCGGCGAGCATCGCTTTGTAGCCCAGGCCAGCCACGGCGGCGGTCAGTGCGTCCGGCGCTGTGCCTGGATCAAGGGCGAGCTGGGCCGCGCCCTTGGCATAGGACACTATGGCAGATTGGACGCCGGGTACTTTTTCCAGCGCTTCCTTGACGTGCGCCGCGCACGAGTCGCAGGTCATGCCGGTGATTTTTAGATGGGTCATGTATTTTTCCTTTTCTGTGGTGGCTACGGCTGTTGCCGTCAGCCACGTTGTTCTGGCAATTCACAGCTGTCCGGCCCGCAGCGGCGATGTGCTGGCGAGATGAAATCCCAGACCGACACCCCAACCATCAAGGCCAGGCCGACATAGAGCAGTCCACCGCTCTGCCAGCCGTAAGCCCGCATTAAAAACACCGCTGCCAGCACCAAGATCGGGCCTATCGTGCCGAGCGCCGTGCGTCGCCACTGTCGATGATTGAGCCAAGCGATAGCATTGGCGAGTAACGCGATGCCGGCGAACATCGGCAGCAGGATGCCAATGAATAGCCCCTCGTACTGGCTCAAGAAGCCCAGTCCGATGGCCGCGCCAAAGCTGGCGATGGCAGGAAAACAGGCGGCGCAGCCCATCGCGGAAACGACGCTGCCGAGCGCGCCGGTTTTGCCAGCGATGCGCGTGATGAGTCCCATGTGTCGCTCCCGAGTTCGGTTAACGGATCAGCGTTTGAGGCTGGACGGATAGCCCGCGTCCTCGGTCGCCTTGGTCAACTTCTGGACGTTGGTCTTGGCATCGTCGAAGGTGACGACGGCCTGGCGCTTGTCGAAACTTACGTCGGTCTTGCTCACGCCCTCAACCTTGGAAATCGCCTTCTTGACGGTGATCGGGCAAGAGGCGCAGGTCATGCCCGGTACGGACAGCGTGACGGTCTGGGTGGCGGCCCAGGCAGGGACAGCGAAGGTAGCGGCAAGGGCAAGAGCGGTAAGCAGTTTTTTCATGATTTTTCCTCAATTAGTAGAACAGGGGCATTACATACGGGAACGTTAGTGCAACGACAACTAGCGCAGCCACAATCCAAAAGATGACTTTGTACGACGTCTTGGCTTGTGGGGCAGCGCATACATCGCCAGGCTCGCATGCTTGCGTAGTCCGGAAGATGCGGCGGTAGGCAAAGAACATTGCTATCAATGCCGCACCGAGAAAGATGGGGCGGTAAGGTTCCAATGCCGCCAAGTTACTCATCCAAGCGCCGCTGAATCCCAAGGCGATCAAAACCAGCGGCCCCAGGCAGCAGGCCGACGCAAGAATGGCGGCCAGCCCACCGGCGAAGAGCGCGCCGCGCCCGTTTTGTGGTTCAGACTTTTGTGGTTCAGACATACGCTTGTCCTTTCAAATTTGGTTTGGATAGCTTAAGCTTACTTCCGTAGTTATGTACGGAGTCAAGCGATATGCAAATTAATTTTGAGAATCTGACCATTGGCGTTTTTGCCAAGGCGGCCGGGGTCAATGTGGAGACCATCCGGTTCTACCAGCGCAAGGGCCTGCTGCCGGAGCCAGACAAGCCCTATGGCAGCATTCGCCGCTATGGCGAGGCGGATGTAACACGAGTGCGGTTCGTGAAATCGGCCCAGCGGCTGGGCTTTAGCCTGGACGAAATCGCCGAGCTACTGCGGCTGGAGGATGGCACCCATTGCGAGGAAGCCAGCGGCCTGGCCGAGCACAAGCTCAAGGATGTGCGCGAGAAGATGGCCGACTTGGCACGCATGGAGGCCGTGCTGTCTGAACTGGTGTGCGCCTGCCATGCGCGGAAAGGGAACGTTTCCTGCCCGCTGATTGCGTCACTGCAAGACGGAACGAAGCTCGCTGCATCGGCGCGGGGGAGTCACGGGGTGACTACGCCTTAGCGTGCTTTATTTTCCGAATTCTGAGACGACCCCATCTATACCAATATGTAGTTTACGCCATTGGCGACGATATTCAGCTCCATGTTTCTTGCGTTTCCATTCGCCCTCACCTAGAAACTTCATGCCTGTAGAGTCTACGAGTAGATGCAGCCCATCGCTACTTTTTTGGTAGCTGATTGCAATATCAATATGCTGTTTTCGTCTACAAATTGTAGTGTAGTCTGGCGCTATCCAATTTAATCCGCAAAGTTTAATCAGACTTTGCACAAAGCCAGTAACCATACGTAAAGACAGACGGAATAAGGATTTAATCATTAAGCAGCATTGGATGGCTGCGTCGGAGTAGGTTTGATTTCGCCCTTGTTTGCCTTTTGATGGCGCATACCATTGCGTAGCAGGATCAAACCAAATGGCAATATTTCCGCGACTCATGAGTGCTCGGTTATATGCGGGCCAATTGGTTGTGCGGTAGATTTTCTGTGTAGGCTTCTTCATTTGAAAATTATATCGCTGAAAAAGCCGTTACAGATAGGTTTGTGCAACAAAGCCGAAAGCATACTAAAAAGCTGAATAGCCTAAGCATTAATACAGTTCTAGATTTCGTCTGTGCTTCCCCCTTAATGATTAGAGATCAATTCTCTGTAGTCATGCACAGAACAATATTAGAATTACAGGGAATCTCTTGCATTGAAATTGAGCAAAGTCCTAAAGCAAAAAAACAAATAATAGCAAGCCGTTCCTTTGGCCAGAAAGTTTATAGCTGTGACGATCTTAAAGAAGCGATTACTCTTTATGTTCAAGATGCCGTAAGCCGTCTAAGAAGTGAAAATTTACTATGTGGCTGTATTATTAGTTTTGTGCAATCTAATCCATTTGATAGTTCTGAGCCTTTTTATAATAAATCTTTGTCTTACGCTTTACCCGATCCATCAGACAATAGTTGTGATTTGACAACACAAACGTAAACTGGACATTAAAGTCCTAAACTTTAACAATATAGTTGTAAACAAAGAGAGATTAAAAAAAATGTCAAATTTTACAGAAGCATATATTCCAAGTTTTGGAT